>JBAZRU010000196.1:3328-7778 GCA_041662805.1 Candidatus Hydrogenedentales bacterium
AGATCATTATCAACCACTCTTGCACCAACCTGGCATCCATTCCATCTTCGGCCATCGAGCTTGCCAAGACAAACTTGCGCATAGCCTATGGGCACACGTCGCACGGAAGCCAAGTCACGGATGGCATGGTGGGACTCGAGTCCTTTGCTGGGGCGCCGAATCCTTCCTCGCTGTATGCGGTGGACCTCTCAGGCGCCGTAAGCGCGGGCGTTTTGTCCGTGCACGATTACTACGGGAGTTTTCCGGGGGGCGCGTCGGACCTCGGCAACCCCAACTTCACGCAATGGGCAACGGCCACGCGGGCGTATCTTCAGGACCCGGACAACAGCGCGATCAACGTGGTCATGTGGTCGTGGTGCGGTCAGTTGAGTTGGGCCAGCACGACCGATGTGGACCTATATCTATCGCAGATGAACCAGCTCGAGTTGGATTTCCCGGATGTGAAGTTCGTCTACATGACGGGCCACAACGACATTGGGAGTTACAGCACCATCACCGCCAACAACCAGCGTATCCGCAATTACTGCCAGACCAATGCCAAGGTCCTGTTCGATTTCGCGGACATCGAGAGCTACAACCCGGACGGCGTCCACTTCCCGTATGTGAGCGACGATTGCAGCTATTACGACGACGGCACGTCCCCATCTCAACTCGGCAACTGGGCCCAGGAATGGCAGGCCGCGCATGTCGAAGGCACGGATTGGTACAACTGCGGTTCGGCGCATTCGGAACCGCTCAATGCCAACCAAAAGGCGTATGCGGCATGGTGGCTCTGGGCGCGGCTCGCGGGCTGGGGTGGTCCAACGGTCGACCCGCCGACCGGTGATTTTCCAGTCACATGGCCCACGGTTTTCGGCGTTGTCTTGTTGGTCGGCCTTCGGACGGTTACGCGGCACAGCCGCAACTGAGTACTCAGGCACGCATCACACCAACCACACGAATGACAGTGAGAATACAACCGGAAATGATAGTGGGATAGTCGAGCGGGCTACGCCACGATGTCCGTGAGCAGTGCCCGCGCACCTGCTTCCAAAGGAAAGTAAAGGCGTTCTACGGGGCATGTGACAACGCGCTCCGCGGATTCAAGTCGCAACACAAGTCGCGCATGGGTTCGATCCACCTACGTCTCAATCGGCGGGGGAGTTCTATCTCACCCGCTCTTTCTGGCGTGCCGGGTCCTTCGCAGGATTGTGCCGAGGGCGGTGAGCATCACTGCTGCCGACAGAAGCCACACGGGCATTGGCAGCACGATCTCCCCGGTCGCGGTATCCAAGATGTCTCCGCTCAGGAATGAACCGTTCCCGGCGCCTGCTCCCCCCAGTGGTCCAGAGCCCAACGTTGCCATGATTGTGTCGTCGTCCAGAACAAGCAGACGAATCCTCCCGTCGCCCGACCCAATATCAACGGTAATCGTGTAGGTGGCGCAGGAACCCGTCACAGACAGAACGGCTGCCCCGGCGACAAGTCCGCTGGTCTCGAGCCCGAAGTCGGAGAGGTCTACCCCTTCCACGCACTGGTCAAACTCGACTGTGAACGTCGCAACAGAACCATTGAGTTCCTCAAACGTCACGGAATCGACTTTCGGAGAGAGACCGGAGAGTTTCAGCAGGTAGATGTCACCATTGAAGTCAGTAGGCGCAACGCCGCTTTCTGTCATGTTCATCGCGCCCGGACCCGGATCGAAGTCTACTGTGCCCCTAAACCCTCCACCGGTGCAGACATTGTTGAAGGCATCAACCGCGATGCCACCCATGCCATTGGATCCGCGCGAATCGACGCCCACCAATTGCTTTGCCCAGATTGCGTTACCGACAGGGTCGAACTTCAAGACGATTGAATTGTACTGCCCCTCGAATGGGGAGATGAGTTCAGTCACACCTGACCCCGTATCAACCAGCAAGTGACCAATGAAACTGTTCGTGACGTAGACATTGGCACTGAGGTCTATAGCAATATTACCTTGCCAAATCCAGCAATCGTCATCTCTGGTATCGCCAATGGTGTTTGCCCATACAAATGAGCCACTGCTGTCCAGCTTCAGGACGAACATAGCAGTGTGCCTACTGTAAGGTGAAACATATACCGTGCCTGGTCCCGGGTTCAAGTCTGCACCAGATGCGCTGACGAAGCCTGTTGTATACACATTGCCTGCGCTGTCCACGGAAATGATGTTATCCTTTGGGCCACTTGACCAAACGTCATCTCCTCCACTAACCCCTTTTAGTTGCCTTACCCAAACGAAGTCCCCCGAACTGTCCAACTTCAGGATGTACTGATCTACGGTGTGCGCGTCATCGTTATTTGCTTCTGTTGCTGTCACAGTGGCAGTGGCGGGCCCCGGGTCAAAGTCTACGGTGCCGCTGAAGTGTCCAGCGCAGTATACGTTTCCGCTTACGTCCGACGTCATGTTGATTGCCGATACGAGCTTATTGCCACCCAAGTGCTTGACCCAAACGAAGTTGCCCGCGCTGTTCAGCTTCAGAATGAACGTATCAAGGCCTCCGAGCGCAGTCAGAATCGCCACGCCCGGCCCTGGATCAAAGTCTGCCATCCCACAGAATGTGCCGAGGACATAGACATCTCCATGTGAATCCACCGTCACAGAGCACGCTTCGCCCCACCATTCAGGTGGCACGCGGGGCGTATTGAAACCCATTTGCCTTGCCCAAACCAAGTTTCCGTCATTGGTCAACTTGCACACAAATCCATCCTCAGAGCCGGGAAGATACGTGCTCAGATTGTACATACTGGAGCCTGGGTCGAAGTCCACAGTACCGGAAAACCGCCCGGCGAAGTACACGTCTCCTTCGCTGTCGAGCACCAGGGGAGATGGATAGCCCCCCCCCTTCACCAACAAACCCCTTGGCCCAAATAAAACCTCCTCTTCGGTCCAGTTTGGAGACATAGAAACCAGCGCCACCGTCGGTGACCGGAGACAAATACGCGGTTCCATCACCAGGGTCAAAGTCCATTGTTCTACTGAATGTTCCAGCATGGTAGACATTGCCGATCGCATCCAAGGCTACTGAATGCGCAAATCCAGACGGGCGATAATCTTCAGAGTTTCCTATCTGCTTCACCCAAGTTAGGTCCCCGTCACCTGCGTGAGACAAGGCTGTCATGAGTATCGCGGCAAATACGTACCATACACGCCTTCGCAAACCGCGCACCCCCAACACATGGCGCCGGGCACAACGACAGAGCCTTGCATCCCTCAGACACCCTGTATCGCACGCCCTTGCCCAGCAAGCACTTCCGTGGACCTTCATGGCTTTGTCCTCCCTTGAGGCTCCGGTCGCTCTGTCCAAGTTCTCGCCAATACTCTCGCCACATACACATCAGGATTGATACGTCAGTATTGTCACTAATTCCCCTTGCGGCCCGCGGCACGTGTGCCTCCCCTGCTACTATATGAATAGCATACCATCTACTATGCAAAATGATCCAGCAAGATTGACGCTTCACGGCTGCTGCACCCGCTGGATCGTGCTTGCGAAAGTCAGTGAGTAAGCAAGGAGAGAAGTTCGCGTGCTGTTTCGGAAGGAGGACCAATCAGTAACAGGTATCAACAACATTTACCCGCGATGAATACCCCTTTTCCATTTGTTGCGCAGTGTTGAGCGCAACTCCTACTATCAGGACCGATTCCAAGTTGAGGTTGCTGGGCGCCAATTGCGCAGGAGAAGACGAAATGAGTTGGTTTTTCCGGATCGTTTGTATGCTCTTTATGGCCATTTCGGCCTGGGCACAGGAGCCGGTGTGGACGTATGCGCCGCCGGCAGGCCATGTCGATATATCGCCGGGGGTCGGCGACCTGGACGGTGACGGAAACGTCGAAATCGTCGTGGGCACGACGGCGGGCCTTGTCGTTGCGCTCGATGGACAGGGTAAGGAAGTCTGGCGCAGGGAGACCGGCTCCGCCGTGTGCATCCCCCCCACTCTTGCGGATGTGTCGGGCGACGAAGCGCCGGAAGTCCTGGCCATGAACAGGCAGGGGCGGGTCCTCTGCTTGAATGGCCGCACCGGCAGAATCGTTTGGGATACCTCGCTCCCGACGCCGCCCGAATGGGGCATGACGGCGCTCGCCGTGGCCGACCTTGATGGAGACGGCAGTCAGGAAATCGTCACAGGAACGCGAGACGGCGCCGTCGTGTGCCTACGAGGATCCGGAGAGCAGGCGTGGGCATTCCAAGGAGACTTGGGCAAGGTGCTCTGCCCCGCCATCGCCGACTTGGACGGCGACCGCCAAGCCGAGATACTCGTCGGTTCGGAGAAGATAGGACTCGCCTGCCTCACGGCAACGGGGAAAGAGTTGTGGCGTGTTGGCCAGGGCCTTGGCAGCAGTCCTGTCGTGTGCGACTTACAAGGTGCGGGGACGCCAAGCATCGTTACGGGGATTGGCAAGACATTGCAGGCCGTCAATGCCGAGGGCAAGACGTTGTGGTCCTGC
>JBAZRU010000196.1:7788-10556 GCA_041662805.1 Candidatus Hydrogenedentales bacterium
CGACAGCGCCATTACCGTTGCCGATGCAGACGAAGACGGCGCGGTCGAGATCTATGCTGTCGATCTATCGGGGACGCTCACCTGCGTCTCGCCGGATGGGAAAGTGCAGTGGACCTCCAGCGTAGAAGAGCGGGTGCGGCGCGCGCCATCGGTGGGCGACGTGGATGGCGATGGGACCATGGAGATTCTCGTCGCGGGCTATAGCCGCGCGCTGCATGTCTTCGATCCGAAGGGTGGCTTGAAGGTACGCGTTCCGTTGCCGGGCGCATCCAATGCAACGGCTACACTCGCGGTCCTTGGCGACGCGGGGTTGTGCGTCATCGTGCCCGTTGCCTCGGAATCGATGCAAGTGCTGCACTGGAAAGGCACGACGCGCGATGCCAAAGTCGCGTCGCAAGAATACCGCATCGATTCGAAACGCACAGGCTCCCTGTGGGCAAACGCCAAAGACCCAGTGGTCGCGCTGACGGCCGATTTCGGGGGCATGTACGTTGGAACAAATTATCTCAACGCCCTTGCGCAGAACCCCGAGCGAAAGCGATTGACACTGCGCTTCGAGGTGAGCCGCAATCACGGCGAACCTTCCGTTACCGAATCAACCTCCGAGGACGTGTTGGTTGAACGCCAGTTCCCCTACACGCTCCCCGCCACCGAATCGACTGATTTGAAGCTTGTGTGCACCCTCTTGGACGGTGACCAAGTGCTCGCGCGCCGGGAACGCGTGGCGCATGTCGTACCCTTTGCCAAGGAATCCTCCGACGCCGAGAAGCTGCTCGCGGCCGTGCACGAGCGGTTGCCGAAGCTGCTCGACGCGGACGGCATCGAAGAGCGAACCTGTTTCGTGGAGGCCAAGCTCGCGGAACTGCGAACGAGGGTCGCTGGGGCCGGTACCGCCAGCGATGATGATCGAGCAGAACTTCGCGAGTCTTTGGCGACTATGTTGCGCGAAGCCAGCGAGTTGGAAAAACTGTCGGCAATGGCGCTCGACGCCGCCGCGGAGGGAAGCACGTCGGTGGTCCGCGCGGCCAACCCTTGGCGTCCGATGAGCGGACTCGCCGACCTGGCGAAAGACAAGAGCGCGCCGAAGGAACTGACTGTGTCGGCGTTTGGCGGTGAAACGGAGTCGGCTGCGCTCAACGTCTTCAACCTCTCGAATCAACCGCGATCATTCCGCGTCGAACTTGCCCCACTCACGCAAGGAGACCAAGTGGTTGCGGTCAAGGAAGCGGTAAACCTGCTTGAAGTCATCGACGTTCCGACGGAACGGAGCGACATGTCGTCGGACGCGCTGGCTGGGTTGAACGCGGCCAACGTCTTGCAGGCTCCTGCGTGGAACGCTCGCCAGCTTTGGCTCAACGTGAACACCCGCTCCCTCGCTCCGGGAGAATGGAAAGGCAGCGTGCTCCTGCGAAGCCTTGAAGTCACGCCGATTGTGATACGTGTTCCGTTGACGGTCACCGTGTGGAAGACGCGAGTGCCCGAGGCTCAACTATTGCGCCACTGTGGCTGGGGATACGTGAGTTCGTCCATGTTGAAGGACCAGCCCGAGGAAGCCCTCAAGGATCAGGTCGATCACGGGACCAACGTGTTTGTCGCCACGGTTGCGCCGAAGGCCCAATTCGACGCGGACGGGAAACTGGTGGGCGAAATGGATTTCGCCGATCACGATGCCTACGTAAAGCAGCACGCGGCCCACGGGATTATCTTGTTCTGCGGGTATCAGGGAGCGCTGCAAGGGCCCAGCGACTCTTCCTCGGAAGCCTACGCCAAGGCCTACGCGCAATGGGTGCAAGTGTGGGTGAAGCATCTTGCGGAGCTCGGCGTGGGCTATGAAAGGTTCGCGCTGTATCCGGTCGACGAACCGGGGCTTCACAACGGCCTTGTGGACGCCTACCTCCGCATGGCGAAACTCACGCGCGATGCCGACCCGAAAGTTCAGATGTACACAGACCCCGTTGGAGGGATAACGCCGGACGAGCTGCGTTCCATGGTGCCCTACGTGGACATCTGGTGCCCGAACCGCGGCGGTCTGCTCCTGGAAAAAGCCAACGCCGAGAAACTGGAGATTATCAAAGCCTCGGGGAAAGCCGTATGGACGTACGAATGCGACGACAACGCCAAGCACATGTCGCCGTTGGGGTACTACCGAGGCCAATCGTGGCTCGCGTGGCAGCACGGCCTGACGGGCATCGGCTTCTGGTCCTACTGCACGTCCGTAGACGATCCGTGGTTCGTGCCCAATGCGCGCTATGACTACCTGCTTGTCTATCCCGGCAACGGCGTCGTGGCCAGCAAACGATGGGAAGCCGTGCGTGACGGCATCGAAGACTACGGCATCCTCTCCGTGCTCAGACAGACCGTCGAGAGCAAAGGCGCATCCGCCAAACCCGAGGACGTTGAGGCCGCGAAGAAGGTGCTGGGCGAGCAAGCCACGCGCGTGGCGGGGTTCTGCGTTGTCGATGACGACGCCGCGTTGCCGCTGGGCACGGACGAACGAGAGATTCGCGCGCGAATCGAAGACCGCCAGTGGGCGGAAGTCCAAAACGTACGCAAGGAAATCGCGCGTCTGCTCGATGCGCTCTAAGAATCGCTTGACGGACAGGTTCGAAATCCTCACGCCCGTGAACGGCGAAGGGTGAACCATGTCCTGGAACGGTGTAGACTTTGTGCTTGGGGGACGGGCTCTCCATGCGCGGGGTTTAACCACACGTTGAAGGTAACCATATCGTGAGAAAAAATTCATTACTGATAGTGGCGCTGTCGATGCT
>JBAZRU010000197.1:0-10510 GCA_041662805.1 Candidatus Hydrogenedentales bacterium
TCTACAACATCGCGCAGATGTTTCGTAGCGCGGGGATGCCCAAATTCGCGGTGGGCGCGCTGAAGAAGCTCATTGCGCGATACGAGCAGAACACCGAGGCCCGCCAGATGCTATTCGATGTCTGCATGGAAGCGGGATTCTTCGGCGAGGCACGGCAGCTAGCGGAATCGTCGTATGCGTTGTTTCCGGACGACCCCACCACGCTGCTCAATCTCGCGCGCATCTACCGCACGGAAGGAGACGTGGCCCTGGCGACAGAAGTCCTTCAGCGCGGTTTGGAATCGCTTCCCGATGCTTCCGTGCTGGCTGTGGCGCTTGGCGAAGTATTGACTTATTCTGGCGACCCCGAGACCTCCCTCCAGACCCTGACGAAGGTAAAGTCGTCAAACGATCTCGTGGCGCAAATTGGCTTTATCACAGCCTTTGACTATGCCTTGCAGGACAATTGGCCCGGCGTGTTGCAGCAATGCGATGCGCTGGCCGGCGCAAAGTATCCCTTGTCGGTTCGATTGCTGCACGTCGCCGCGCTGATCAAGGGCGACAAAGCCGAGCGGGTCGCGGAGCCGCTGCTCGACGCGGAAGGAAAACCGATTGCCGGGCCGAGCACGCTTGTGCTGTTGAGCGCGCTGGGAAAACTGGAGGGGTCGATATCCAAGGACGATGAATCCCTGGCAAAAGTGTTGGCAAGCGATCCCGCAAATCTATTCACGTTTGCCTATGCCATGGCGTGCAGGGAGGCGGGCTTCTCTCCGGCGGCCTTGGCACAGTTCCGCGCGCTGGACGAGCGCGCTCCGGGTCAACCACGGCTGGTCAACTTCCTGTTGCGCTCGCTGGCGCGCACGAAGGGCATGAACGACCCCTTGACGCTGGCACGCGAATACACAACGCGGTATGCGACGATGGCCTCGGCTTGGCTGGGCTTAGCCGAGGTCAGTTCCTTGTCGGAGGACAGCAAAGGCCAGGAAGAGGCTTTGCGGAAGGCGGTGGAAGTGGAGCCAACGAGTTCCGATGCGTGGCTGGCGCTGGCGCAGTTCCTGGATGAAGCGAACAATTTGCCCGAATTGACGAGCGTGTTTCGCAAGCTCGTCGAATTGCTTCCCAACGATCCGTTTATCGCCAACAACCTGGCCTATTGCGTGCTCCGCTCGAACGGGGACACCGCCGAGGCGTTGGCGTTGGCCAAGGGGGCGTCGGAAGAACTTCACATGCATCCGAACGTGCTGCACACGCTGGGCCTCGCGCAATTGCGTTCCGGAGACCTCGAGGAGGGGCGCAAGAATCTGGGGCTTGCTTTGGAGATGCAGCCCGGCGATCCGACGATGCTACTCGATTTCGGCGCTATGCTGATCCAGCAAGACAAGAAAGCGGATGGGCGCAGGCTTATCGAACTGGCGATCCGGTACGCCAATCAACTGGGCCTTGACTTTCCTCGACGCGCGGAAGCCGAAGCAGCGCTGTCGAACGCATGAGTGGAATTCCGAGTGTAGATGCCGCTTTGGGGACGCGGGAACCGGTTGTACCGGCAGAGGGCGAAGGAGAGGAGGTCCTCGCGACATCCATCCGCACGCTTCTCGTGCGTGGGTTTTCGTGGACGTTCGTGGAGAATCTCTTCGGACAGGGCTTGCGCTTTGCGAGCAACCTGATCCTCACGCATCTCCTCTTCCCCGAATACTTCGGCTTAATGGCGCTCGTGTCCGTGTTCATCCAAGGCCTGGAAATGATTTCCGATGTGGGCATCGGGATGAGCGTGGTCCAAGATAAGCGAGGCACTGATCCCACGTTCCTCAACACGGCGTGGTCCATTCAGGTGTTGCGCGGGATGCTCGTATACGTCGCCGCCCTTGGGCTGACGTGGCCCGTGACTCAGTTCTACGGCAAACCGGAATTGCTCTATCTCCTGCCCGTGGCCGCGCTCGGCGTGGTGGTGAACGGCGCGAACTCGATCAATTTCCATTTGCTGAGCCGCCGGGTGGCGCTGGGCCGTATCGCCGTTCTCAATATCGGGTCACAAATCCTGACGATTGCGATCACGGTCATCTTGGCGTGGGCCATGCGCAGCGTGTGGTCGCTCGTGATCGGGTCCTTGATGGGCTACATCATCAAGTGCGCGCTCAGCTTCGTGATGTGCCCAGGTCCGCCGAACCGCTTCGCGTGGGATGCCGAAATTGCGCGCTCGCTCGTCCACTTCGGAAAGTGGATACTGGTGAGTTCCCTGCTCGGATTCCTCGTGTCGCGCTTCGATTCGCTTAGCCTGGGCGCGTACATGACCACGGCGGTGTTCGGTGTGTACACCATCGCCGCAAATCTCGCCCAGGTGGGTATCGGCGTGTTGAACAATCTGGCGAGCCGCGTCCTGTTTCCGATCTACTCGCGACTCGCCGAAAAGGGAACGGAACATCTCCGGCAAAAGACGTTCCGCGTGCGGGCGGTGCTCATCCTGCTCAGCGTGCCCGCGTATTGTTTTCTCGCCGTCTTCGGACGGCAGGTGATTGACTTCTTGTATCCAGCCAACTATGCCGAGGCGGGATGGATGCTCCGGATTCTGTCGTTCGGAGCCGTGGGCACGGCCGTGTCCTGCACCATTGGACCGGTACTGCTTGCCGTGGGCGATTCCTTTCGGTTCATGCTGGTCCTGGCGTCCAAGATGGCGATCCTCGTAATAAGCATGGCCCTGGGAAACCACTTCTATGGCGTTACCGGCGCAATAATTGGCTTTGCGCTCAGCGATTACTTAATGTATCCCATCCTCGCGCTCAGCGTGAGGAAATACGGCGTGTGGCTTCCGGCGTTGGATCTAGCCGGGTTTGCCTTGGGCGCCCTCTGCACAGGGTTAGGGTATTATTTCGCGCCATGAAGAACGATTGCCCACGAGTAACGGCGCTCATGCCGGTGTACAACAACGAGCAGTACCTCGCGGCTGCAGTCGAGAGCATTCTGAATCAGACCTTTCGCGACTTCGAGTTCATCATCATCGACGATGGTTCCTCGGACGGTTCGTTGCAGATGCTGGAGCGGTACGCCGGGGAGGACAGCCGGATTAGGCTTTTCAGCCGGCCCAACACGGGATACACGATCGCGCTAAACCAAGGACTTCGAATTGCACGCGGCGAGTACATTGCCCGGATGGATGCGGACGACATAGCTTCTCCGGACCGATTTCAGAGACAGGTGCAGTTCCTCGACGATCATCCGGATTGTACGGTAGTCGGGGGAAACGTGTTGTTGATCGACCGCGATGGCGATCCGATCCGCGAGATGTGCCTGGGCTATTCCCACGAAGAAATCGACGCCGCGCACATGCAGGGCAAGGGCGGGGCGATCATCCATCCGGCGGCGACAATCCGAAAGTCCGCCATAGATCTCGTGGGAGAGTTTCGTGAGGACTACGAATGCGCGGAAGACCTCGACATCTTCCTACGCCTTGCGGAAGTGGGGAAAGTCGCCAATCTGCCCGAGGTCGTGCTTCATTACCGCCAGCATTTGAGTAGCATCGGGTATTCGCGCGCGGATGAGCAGCAGCGATACACCGTATGCGCGGTGCGTGATGCGCATGAGCGGCGTGGCGTTCCGCTTCCTCCCGAGTGGCAGTATACGATTCAGGGAAAAGTGAGCGCGGCGAGCGCGTATCGGAAATGGGTATGGTGGGCCCTATCGGGACAGAACGTGGGGACTGCACGCAAGTACGCCGTGAAGGCCTTGCTGCGAGAACCGTATACGGTGGAGTCATGGCGCGCGATGTTTTGCGCGGTGCGGGGACACTGATGCGCCCGAGGGCGATTCGCGGGAGCGGTATCTGATGCGAATCGTGTTTGTGCTTCCTCCACCCGATCTCTCCGGAGGCATCCGGGTCATCGCGGTCTACGCCGAGCGCTTGAAGCAACGCGGCCATCACGTGACGCTGGTCTATCCTCCCAATCGAACCATTCCGCTGAAACGCCGCATCGGCTGGCTGTTGCGCGGAAAAGGCTGGGCGTCGCAGCCGCGTTTCCATCCTTCCCATATCGACGGATTGAACGTGGAGAAACGCGTCCTCAAAACTTGGCGGCCGGTAACGGCCAGCGACGTCCCCGATGCCAATGTCGTCATCGCCACGTGGTGGGAAACGGCGGACTGGGTGGCGGCTCTGCCCGAGTCGAAGGGCGCGAAGGCCTACTTCCTGCAGCACTTCGAAGTTCACGAGCCTGCGTGGGCGCCGCACGTGCGGCGGACGTGGTCGTTGCCGTTGCACAAGATCGTCGTGGCGGAATGGCTCGCGGAGGTCGCGCGCGCCGAGTTCGGCGACGGCGATGTCTCGGTGGTGCCGAACAGCGTGGATACGACCTTCTTCGACGCGCGCGACCGCACGAAGCAGCCGGTCCCGACGGTAGGATTCATGTATTCGGTGGCGCCGTGGAAAGGGAGCGACATTGCCAGAAAGGCCATAGAGCAAGCCCGAAAGACGGTGCCGGAATTGCGATGCCTGGGCTTCGGGGCGATGGCGGCCACGGCAGAATTACCGCTGCCCGCCGGCGCCGAATACTACGTGCGGCCGCCCCAGGGGGAGATTCCCAAATTGTATGCCCGCGCCGATGCGTGGCTGGTTCCGAGCCGCAGCGAGGGGTTCGGGTTGCCTATTCTCGAAGCGATGGCCTGCGGAACGCCTGTAATCGCCACCCCCACGGGCGCGGCCCCCGAACTGCTGGGCGACGGGACGGGCATCGTCGTGCCGCACGAAGATCCCAACGCGTTGGCCGAGGCGATCGTGTCGATTTGCCGGGCGAGCACTTCGGAGTGGCATCGGATGTCCGAGCGCGCCTACACTAAGGCCCGAAGCTACACGTGGGACGACGCCACCGCGCGGTTCGAAGGCGCCCTGGAAGCGGCCATCGACAAGGCGCGCAGCAAGCAAGGAGCACAGCCATGAGCGATCTGCCGCAGGGCAACATGCTCGTCCCGCTGATGTTGTTCGGCTGGCCTCTGGTGCTGATTGCGCTATTCTTGGTGCTGCCGTCGCGGCGTGCCACGATTGCTGCGTTCGTATTTGCGTGGTTGTTCCTGCCCGTGGCCGAATACAACATCGTTGGCTTGCCCGATTGGAACAAGATGTCGGCGACGTCCATCAGCATCTTCGTCGCCACGCTGCTGTTCGATCCAAACCGCATTCTCCAACTCCGGCCCCGCTGGATCGATTGCGCGATGGTACTGCTCTGTGTTTGCCCTCTCTTCTCGTCGTTGACCAACGATCTCGGCGTATACGATGGGCTCTCCAGCGTGTTCCGCCAGACGGTGCGATGGGGTCTCCCCTATCTCGTTGGCAGGATGTATTTCAGCGACATTGAAGGCATGCGCGAACTCATGATCGCCATCTTCATCGGGGGCCTCGTCTACGTGCCGCTCTGCTGGTTTGAGATACGCATGAGTCCGCAGCTTCACCGGCTCTTCTACGGCTACCACCAACACGGATTCGCCCAGACCATCCGGTATGGCGGTTACCGGCCCATGGTGTTCATGGAACACGGGCTCATGGTCGGCATGTGGATGGTCAGCGCGACGCTCTCCGGGATTGCGCTGTGGCGTAGCGGCGCGTTGCGCCACATCTACGGGATTCCAGTGCTGCCCATGGCCGGCGTGCTTCTGCTGACCGCGCTCCTGTGCAAATCCACCGGCGCCATCGCCATCCTGCTGATAGGACTCGCGGCCTTGGCCGTCGTGTTCTACCTCCGCGCCAATGTAGCCCTTCCCGCGATTGCCTTCGTATCGGTCGCTTACATTCTGCTCCGCGCGACAGGGCTGTGGTCCGGAGTCCAGTTGATCGACTACGCCGACGCCATCGTCGGCGAGGAACGCGCGGCCTCCCTCGAAACGCGCATCCGCAACGAAAACCTCCTCGCAGCGCGCGCGCAAGAACACTGGGTGTTTGGCTGGGGAGGCTGGAACCGATCCCGCATCACCGACGCAGCCGGCCGCGACATCAGCATCACCGACAGCCAATGGATCATCACCTTCGGCGTCACCGGGATGGTCGGGCTCGCGGGCCTCTTCGGAGCCCTCCTGCTGCCGATGCTGGTCCTGTCCTGGCGCGCCCAACCCGCGGTTTGGGGCCACCCCGCCGTCGCCTCCTACGCCGTCGCCGCGCTCCTGCTGGGGCTATGGATGATCGACAATACCGTCAACGCCATGTTCAACCCCATCTACCTGCTCATGGCCGGCGGCCTTGCAGGGATGAATGCCATCGTTTTCGTCCGGACACAAGGGCCTACAAGAGTGCCCGCACCCGCTCCGCGCGCGCCCGTGCGCAAAAAGGAGCGCGAGGTAACGGCGGAGGTGTGAGGCGAGAGTAAGGGGTAAGCGGCCCTATCTGTTGATGGGTAAGTCTGTGTCGCTTCTTACGAATATGTCGCCGAAAAGATAGCCGGGCAGAGTCCGAGCCAAATCTCCGGGAAACCACGCGAGAAACTCTTGGAGTGGAACCCAATCCTTGAGGTGGAAGCGGGAGGATTCATCGGCTGTGACGTTGACGTGGCTAGGTCCGAGTTGCGCGAGCCTCTTCAGGCAGGCAATGGTCTTCGCGATGCCGCGTTCGTCCAGGTGAAACTCGAATGACAGCAGGGGAATTTGCTGGGACAGGCCCAATAAGACTTCGAGTTCCCAACCTTCGACATCGAGTTTGCAGTAGAAGGGAACGCCAAAGCGTTGAATCGACGAATCGAGCGTCACGACGGGTACGGTAAAGGTCGCTACGGTCTCGCTACCTTCCCAGCTTTCGCTAAGGCTGGACAGTTCGTGCATCTCGCGCGCGTAGAACGTGGTTTCCGAGGCGGCACTCCCGACGGCGGCGGCCACAAGGCTCCAGTTCGTTCGTCGTTGGCAACGCGCTTGAAGCTCGGGCAGGACAAGGGGGTTCGGTTCGAAGGCTACCACTCGTGCGCCCGCCTCCAACAGCGCCTCGGATTTCTCGCCGATATTCGCGCCGACGTCAAAGCACAGAGCGCCGGGTTTCAGGAGAGATCGAAAGAGCTCGATATTCTCTTGAAACGCATGCAGCTTACCCGGACGCAATCGTCTGCAGATCCATCGGGCAGGCTGGTAAAGCCCGGTGACGATCGAGAAGCGTTTCGTGGCTGATTTCAGGGGGTTCTTCCGTTCGATGGATTGACTGAAGACGGTTTGGCTTATTGCCTCCGTCCGCCACTCCTGTTCGCAATTTGAGAGGTTGGATCTTTCCTGAGCGCGCAAGCGGAAGCATCCATTCTCTCTCAGTTAGGCCTTGCACACACCCCGATACTATCTGTTTGGCGATATCGGCGATTGCCTTACTCTCGCGCTCAGGATATTCGTTCCGTTTCTAGTATACCTTTGTCGGACACAGTCAACCCAATTTAGAGGGAGGGGTATACGCTGGACCCGTAACGTGCCGCTTTTGCAATCCCTTCCGTTCGGGCTGTACCATTGAGGTTCATTCCGCGTCGCATGCGGCGGGGATACGCATACCTCCGGGTCTTGGTACGCAGCTATTGCCTCGTTTGGGGGGATTAGGGTATCTGCGGAGCGGCTTGCGGCCGCTATCGTTCTCGAAAACCTAAATGGAAAGATCATGAGAAGAAATATCGTGCATATGGGGGCGAGCAGCCTCAGTTATGAGATTCGCGAGATCGTGGGCGTGGCGCATCAGATCCGCAGCATGGGGCGCGAAATTGCCTGGGAAAACATCGGGGATCCCGTACAAAAGGGCGAGGCCGTGCCGGAGTGGATACGCGGCATCGTTCGCGATCTCGTCGACAATCCGACGTCGTGGGCGTACTGCGACACGGCGGGGGTACCTCAGACCCGCGAGTTTCTGGCTTCGCACGTGAATGCCCGCCCGGGCGGCGTCCGTATCACGACGGACGACATCATGTTCTTCAATGGGCTGGGCGATGCCGTCGCCAAGGTCTATGGGTTTCTTCGCCGGGAGGCGCGCATCTTGGGGCCGTCGCCCGCGTACAGCACGCATTCGAGCGCGGAGGCCGCGCATTCCGGGTACAACCACGTCACGTACAACCTCGATCCGTACAACGGTTGGATGCCGGACGTCGAGGACATCCGGAACAAGGTGAAGTACAACGATTCGATCGCGGGGATTTTGCTGCTTTCGCCGGACAATCCGACGGGGGCGGTGTATCCGCGCGAGTTGCTGGAAGAAATTGCTCAGATCGCGCGCGAAAACCGCTTGTTCATGATCGCCGATGAGATCTACGTTCACATCGTCTACAACGGTGCGCCGCGCCTGCACATGAGCGAATGGGTGGGCGATGTGCCTGCGATCGCGATGCGCGGCATCAGCAAGGAGTATCCGTGGCCGGGGTCGCGTTGCGGCTGGCTCGAAATCCTGAACAAGGACAAGGACGAGAATTTCGCGACGTATGTGAACAGCCTGCTTGCGGCGAAGCGGCTTGAAGTGTCGTCGACGACGCTGCCGCAGATGTCCATTCCGCATGTACTGGGCGATCCCCGATTCGAAGGGCATCTTGTGCGCCGCGAGGCCATGTTCGACGCGCGCGCGGACGAGGCCATGAAGGCGTTCGCGGATTGCGATGCGGTGATCTGCAACAAACCGGGCGGCGCGTTCTACTTCACGGTGATGTTCAAGCCGGGCGTGTTGAACAACAAGCAGACGTTGCACATCGAGAATGCCGAGATCAAGGAGCGCATCGAGGCGCTGGTCAAGAACGTCGCGCCGGACAAGCGGTTCGTGTATTACCTCATGGGGGCCACGGGGATCGTGGTGGTGCCGCTGACCGGATTCCAGTGTTCGCACGACGGTTTCCGGATGACGCTGCTGGAATCCGACGACACGAAGCGCGCGTGGATTTTCAAAACGTTGCGCGAGTCCATTGCCCAATACGTCGCATCCTGAGGATTGAGAGCCGCCCATTGCACGCTTGCGCCTCCTGTGATACATTCGCGGCGATTTTAGCCGCGTGTACCATCAGGGAGGCGTCCTACCCATGCGAACGTTCATTCAAGGTGTCGTTGTTTCTATCATTCTAGGCAGCCTGGCTCTTGCCGTGGACGACATTCGGATGTCGACCGTAATCGGCAAGGAGTTTCCCGGGGAGTACAAGCATCCGGCGACGTTCACGGAGCTCGACAACGGCGACTTGCTCCTCGCGTATTACGGCGGCGGCGGAGAGTACGAAGGTGAGTCAAAGGTGTGGGCGATGCGCCTCGCGAAGGGGTCCGAGACGTGGTCGACGCCCGTCGTCATTGCGGACACGCCGTTTCTGGGCGAGGGCAATCCCGTGGTGTGGCAAGCGCCGGATGGGGTCGTCTGGTTATTCTACGTGCAACGGCACGGGGACACGTGGTCCGATTCGCGGATTCGCGGGAAGATCTCCAAGGATGGCGGGCACACGTGGTCGGACTCGTTCGACGTAACGTATGACAAGGGGACCATGGTGCAGGGGCTTCCAATCGCCTTGCGCGATGGGATGTATTTGCTCCCCGCCTATTGGGAGAGCGGCCACGACCGGGAGATTGTCGCGGCGGACACCGCGTCATTCTTCATTCGCGTCGATCCAAAGACGGGCACGTGGACGGAGACGAATCGCATCACTTCCAAGTACGGCAATCTCCAACCGCAGCCGGTGCAGATTGACGACAACTATCTCGTGAGTTATTCGCGGCGCGGCGGCGGGTATGACGCGTTTCCCGAGGGGCGTTTGGTGCGGTCCGAGTCGCGCGACGGCGGCAAGACGTGGAGTGCGGGGACGGAATCGCAGTTCCCGAATCCAAATGCCGCGTGTAGTTTCATCCGCCTGCGCAACGGGCACCTGGTGCTCGTGTACAACGACAGCATCGTCGACCGCAATCCGTTGACGGTGTCGATTTCGACGGACAACGACAAGACGTATCCCTACAAGCGCAACATCGCGGAAGGGCCGGTGGAGACCACTACGTTCGCGTATCCCGTCGCCATGCAGACGCGCGACGAGAAGATACATGTGATCTGCACGACGGATACACGTAGCAGGATTCTGCATTTTGAGTTTGAGGAAGAGGCGATATTGGGGCATAAGGCGAGCCAGTAGGGGTTGGTTGGGAAGTGGACGGGGTGGACGTGGTGGACAAAGTGGACGGAGATAGGAGAGAGACATCTTGTGGAGGGCGGGTTTTCTAACCCGCCGAACTGGGAGCCGCAAATGGCGGGTTAGAAAACCCGCCCTCCGTTGGAGAAGTCGCCCGGCACGGAGACCGGGCGCTGAGAGGACATTCGGGTGTTGGCGAGGTCTAGCGTGCAGAGGGAGATGCCAATCGTTGCGGGGATGTAGAGGCCGTTGGCCAGGGCGGTGAGGGCGAAGAAGGCCACGATGCTCAGGCCGATGGTGCGTGCACCGCGATTTGGTGTGTGGGTATTTCCCGCGGGGGCGCCTTGCGTGTTGCCCGCAACGGCAAGTGCGATAAACGACACCAGGAGCCAGCCTGCGAAGTTGGTCCATGGGATTCCGTAGTAGGCGCCGGCGTGGGCCCACTTCCAATAGTCGAGCGGTCC
>JBAZRU010000198.1:0-10504 GCA_041662805.1 Candidatus Hydrogenedentales bacterium
CGCTCGCGCGAATCGAGCCGGACCGCGTGGTTCTCGTGGACGGGGCGCGTTCGGTGGAAGCCGTGGCCGAGGACATTCGACGCCTGTCGGACGAACGGATACTCCGCCCATGAGTTTCAGCGCCATACGCGACCAAGACGTGGCCATTCGCCTGCTGCAGAATATGGTGCGCGAGAAGCGCATCCCCAACGGCCTGCTGTTCCTTGGCCCCGGCGGCGTCGGCAAAGCGATGGCCGCGATGGAATTGGCGAAGGCGATCAACTGCGCGGTGGGCGGCCCGGAACCGTGCGACGAATGCCTGTCGTGCCGCAAGATCGCCCACGGCAATCATCCCGATATCAAAGCGGTTACGCCCGCGACGAAGAATCGCGAGATCCTGAAGAAGGATGTCGACGAGATCAACGAGCTTGCCGCGTTGCGGCCCTTCGAGTCGCAGTGGAGAATCTTCATCATTCGCGATGCAGACCGTATGCGGCGCGAAGCCCAGGATCATTTTCTCAAGACGCTGGAAGAGCCGCCGGGCAAGTCGGTGTTTATCTTGATAAGCGAGTATCCGCGGATTCTGCTGCCGACGATACGCTCGCGTTGCCAACTCGTGCGGTTCCGGGCGCTACGGCGCGAAACCGTCGCCGATTTGCTCCAGAAGCTGCGCGACCTCGACCGGGAGACCGCGGAATCCATCGCGGGCATTTCGGAAGGGGAAATGTCGCGTGCGCTGGATTTGGTGGACAGCGACAAGCGCGACGTGGTGCTAGCGCTGGCGCACCGCCTCGCGGACGGCGACGACCCGGTTGTAATGGCGGAGGAGTTCGCCGCGTTCCTCGATACCCGCCGGAAAGACATCGAATCGACGGTGAAAGCGGAGATGGGGATCGACGACGCGAACGATCTGACGCGAGACGATTTGGAACGATTGAAAGAACAGCGGGTGGCCCAACTGAACGCGGTCATCAAACGTGATATACTTGAATTGCTGCACCTGTTGGCGACCTGGTATCGCGACGCGGCCGTACTCGGCGAGACGCATGATCGGGAGCAGGTGTGGAACAAGGATCAATTGGAGCGCCTCGAACGGGAGCCGACCGCGAGTATCGGCGAGAAGATCCGGGCCATCGAGCAGACGCGCGTCTACCTCGATCGCTATATCCCCGAAGAGCGCGTGTTTCGCGATTTGTTCCTCACGCTGGCGAAAACGTAGGCCGGCCCGGGAGTTGAAACCATGCAGACGGTGAAAGTTCGATTGCGCAAACCCACGCGCGTGTTTACCTTTTTGAGCGAAGACATTCCTTTGCTGCGCGACGAGCATTGCATCGTTCGCAGCGACCGCGGCTTGGAATGGGGCACGTGCGTGCTGGCGCCCGAAGAATGCCCGGAAGAGGCGAAGAGCCACTTCAAGATGAGCGTCGTGCGAAAGGTGACCCACAACGACGAGGGCACCTACCACCAATTGCTCATCGACGAAGCGCGCGCGAAAGACATCTGCGCGCAGCGCATCCGCGAACACAAGCTGCCTATGAAGCTGGTCGACGTCGAATACACGTTCGACAAGCACAAGGTCGTGTTCTATTTTACGTCCGCCGACCGCGTCGACTTCCGGCATCTTGTGCGCGACCTTGCCACGGACCTGAAGACGCGCATCGAATTGCGCCATATCCAAGTTCGCGACGAGGCGAAGATTATCGGCGGCATTGGTGTGTGCGGCCGCGAATTGTGTTGTTCGACGTGGCTGCAGGAGTTCAAGCCGATCTCGATGAAGATGGCCAAGCGCCAGAATCTATCGCTGAACCCCACGAAGATTAGCGGGCAGTGCGGGCGGCTCTTGTGCTGTCTGAGCTACGAAAACGAAATGTACAAAGACGCTAAGCGCGCGGAGGCCTCCGCGCGATCCGTTCCGAAAGAAGAAGAACCCATCGAGGTCGATGTCTTCGGTCACGAGGGCGCATTCGCCGATTCTCCCTACAAGCCTTCGGATTGGAAGGAGCGCCTTCTTGCCGTGGCCGAAGGCGATGATGACGTAATTGCCGAGGAATTCGAGGACGAGGCGGACGGTCTACCGGACAACGCGGAAGGCGATGCGGCGCCGAACCAGCGCCGCGAACAGCCTCGGGGACCGCAAGACCAGGGGCCGCGTCCACAGGGCGATCAGAACCGCGAAGACGGCGTGCGCCGGAGTCGGCGCCGTCGCCGTAGAAAAGGCGCGGGCGGCGGGACGCCCCAAGTCAACCGGCCTCCGACTCAGCAGAATTAAGATGCCGTGCAGTCCGATTCGTGATTCTCGCGTATCCTTCCGGAAACCAGGGACAGACCCGTCTCCGTCCGCTACCGCGGACTACGCTTGGGTCAGTCCCTGCTTTCCTTGGGTTACGGGTTACGTACGGAAACCAGGGACAGACCCGTCTCCGTCCGCTATCGCGGACTGCGCTTGGGTCAGTCCCTGCTTTCCTTGGGTTACGGGTTACGTACGGAAACCAGGGACAGACCCGTCTCCGTCCGCTATCGCGGACTGCGCTTGGGTCAGTCCCTGCTTTCCTCAGTTTTCCTTGTGATGCCGATGCGCCCCGTTGATACGCACTGCCACGTCCAGTTGGAAAAGTTCGACGAAGACCGGGAGGCCGTCATTGCGCGGGCGCTCGAATCGCTCGAGTGGATTGTCGTAATCGGCGACGACCTGGAGTCGAGCGAAGCCGCGGTGAACCTCGTGCGAGAGCGCGTTTTCGCGAGTGTGGGCGTGCATCCGTACCGTCCCGAGCTTGTGACCGAAGACGCCATCGCGCGCATGCGCGCCATGGCAACGCGCAACGGCGTCGTGGCCATCGGCGAGATCGGCCTCGACTATTACAAGTACAACACGGCCCCGCGCGAAGCGCAGCACGCAGCCTTTCGCGCGCAACTCGATCTGGCCGTGGAGTTGAACCTGCCCGTGGTCATCCACAATCGCGACGCGGAAGAGGACATTGCCGCGTTCTTGGACGAGTATGCGCCGCGATTGCCCGGGGGTATCATGCACTGCTTTTCCGGCGACGCGGACTATGCCGCGCGATGTGTCGCGTGGGGATTTCACGTATCCTTCGCCGGTAACGTGACTTTTCCCAAGGCCGCGCCGTTGCGGGAAGCGGCCGCGGCCGTGCCGCTGGAGCGGTTGCTTGTCGAGACGGACAGCCCCTATCTTGCGCCCCAGGCCGTGCGCGGCAAACGGTGCGAACCCGCGTACGCCCGGTATACCGCCGAGGCCTTGGCCGCGTTGAAGGGCATTTCCTTTGACGACTTTTGCGAACGGACGACGCGAAACGCGTGCGAGCTTTTCCGGATTGCGTTGCCGCAATCATGAACGTTTTCGACCCCATTCCTTGTTGTACCGAGATGGGTTGTGATAGCCTCGAACTGCGAATTTCTCTCGTAAGAAACGGACTTACATATGCATGGTGTTGACGATACCGGCGACTACAATCCCCGCCATCTCAGCGATGCGAGCGGGCGCACATGGCCCATTTACCGGCGCTTGCTCGGCTACGTCCTCCAATACAAAGTGCGCCTGGCCGCCTCTATCGTGCTTGCTTTCTTCGTCGCCGGATCGTTTGGCGGCGTCATCGTCGGCACGGGCACCATCGTCAAGTACGTGTTCGACACGGATGAAGCGGGCGTCCAAAAGGAACTCGCCCATGCCCAGAAGAACATCAACGAGCGCGCGGACAAAATCGACGGCGTTATCGGCGGGAAACTCGCCAATCGCCTCGCGGGCAATATCAACGGGTGGCTTGAGACCAAACTGAATCATCTGCGTCTGCGCGAAAACCACATGCGCGCGATAATGTGGGTCTGCGTTCTGGTGATAACTCTGACGATTCTTGGGGGTATTGCGCGATTTCTCCAGGAGTACCTGTCCGCGTCCATCGCGACCTTCGTCACGATCCAGCTTGGGCAGGAGATGTACGCGAACATCATCCGCTTGCCCCTGAAGTTTTTCGAGCAACGCACGTCTGGCGAGGTCGTGGCGCGATTGACCAACGACATCTTCATGGCGGGCCGCGGCCTGACCGTCGTGTTTATGAAACTGTTTCGCGAGCCATTCAAGGCGCTTGTGTTCTTGAGCATCGCCCTTTGGAAGGACGTCCCGCTGACCCTCATCGGACTGGGTGTGTTACCTCCGGTTGCCTATGTGATGGTCAAAGTTGGGCAAAGCGTACGGCGCCGTGCGCGCCGTTCGCTGGAAAAGGTGGCGTCGTTACAGACTGTTGCGAAAGAAACCGTAACGGGGATCAGCATCGTCAAGGGATACTCGATGGAGGACTACGCGATCGGCGTGGTGAATCGCGAGTATCGCAAGTTGCAGCGCCAGGGCCTGAAGATGATGTGGGCAGACGCGGCCATCGGACCCCTGACCGAAATCGTGATGATGATCGGCTTTGTCGTTTTCATTTACATGAGCGCGCGCCAAGTCGAGTCGGGCAACCTGGGTATCTCGGATCTCGCCGTTCTCTACATCGCGCTTGCGGGCATGCTTGACCCGATCCGCAAGCTCACGTCCGTGAACAACGCGGTTCAGAGCAGCGTGGCGAGCGCGCAACGCGCCTTCGAGTTCATCGACATGGAATCCGAAATCCTCGACGCGCCCGATGCCGTCACGCTCGCGCCAATCAAGGAAGGCATCCGTTTTGAAGACGTGGTCTTCGGTTACAACGGAAAGGCCGAAGTGCTGCACGGCGTCTCGTTCGACGTGAAGAAGGGCGAGATGGTCGCGATTGTCGGCCACAGCGGCGCGGGCAAAAGTACCGTCGTGAAGCTGCTGCCGAGGTTCTACGACGTTACCAGCGGCGCGATTAAGTTCGACGGCATCGACATCCGCAAGGTGACGCAAGAAAGCCTTCGCGCGCAGATCGGCATCGTCACGCAAGAGATCATCCTGTTCAACGAGTCGGTACGCGCGAACATCGCCGCGGGCCGCGCGAACTATCCTGAGGAGCGCATCCGCAGCGCCGCCGAAGCCGCGCACGCGCACGAATTTATCGAACACCTCCCGAAAGGTTACGACACGTCCGTGGGCGAATCCGGCGGACAGCTTTCCGGCGGCCAGCGCCAACGCCTCGCCATAGCGCGCGCCCTGATGAAAGACCCGTCGATTCTGATTCTCGACGAGGCCACATCGAGCCTCGATACCGA
This sequence comes from Candidatus Hydrogenedentales bacterium, assembly GCA_041662805.1. Classification (GTDB taxonomy): domain Bacteria; phylum Hydrogenedentota; class Hydrogenedentia; order Hydrogenedentales; family SLHB01; genus JAIBAQ01. Next base: position 5,158 of record JBAZRU010000198.1, read on the forward strand.
AAGCGAGCGCGCAATCCAAAAGGCCATCGAAGAATTCGTCGTGGGCCGCACGTCCATCGTGATTGCGCACCGTTTGTCCACGGTGCAACGCGCCGATCGCATCATCGTGTTGGACAACGGGCGCGTCGCCGAACAGGGCACGCATCAGGAGTTGTTGCAGCGCGAAGGCAGCGTGTACCGGCGTCTGTACGAAGTGCAGTTTGCGAGCGAGGAAGCAGCCCCGGTTGAGGAGGGTTGGGAAGTCCCACGGGCGGAAGAGACAAAACGCTCCGCCCCGAGCGCGGAACCCGACGTAGCCTATTGAGGGCCTCGAACGTGAAGCATGCCGCAAACCTCGTTCTCTGCGTCGCAATCCTTGCGTCCTGCTCGCCTGCGCCGGCGCCCGCACCTGCCGCGCCGCCTGCGGCAACCGCGCCCGCCGCAGCCAACAAGACGACCCTAGCCCGCGTGCGCGTCGTGAACATGGACGGCCAACCCTTACCGAATATGATGCCGATTGCGGCCAAGCAGCCGAACGCCTTCGAGAAACCCATCGCGCAAGGCGCATTGACGGACATGGACGGCAAAGGTGTTGTGGTGATTCCGCAAGACGAATGGCTCTACGTACGCGCGTGGGACCCGACGCGGCGCGTGTTCGCAAACAACTTCTTCGACGTGCTTCCCGGCAACGCCACGCAGACCGACGAGATGGTCATCACCATGGTTCCCGGGGCGTCGTTGGCGATGGAACTTGTTACGCCCGAAGGCGGGCCCGCCGCTGAGCAGAATGTCGGCATCATGATGTTTCATCCCACGCGCGGCCCCTGGTGGCCCGACGAGGCCGATTCCGACAAGGACGGCCATGTAACGTTCGCGTCGCTGCCTCCCGGAAAATACACCATAAAACTGAAAACCGCCGGCGGCTACCGCATCGATATACCCGATGTGGTCCTGCCGCCAAGCGGTTCAACGGATTTGGGTGTGGTCGCGTTGCAGTAGGGGGAAAGGACCTAAACGACCCAAAGGACCTAAACGACAAAGACGACAAAAAGCCCACGAGACTCTCTCTATCGCGAGAAAGTCTCGTGGGTTTTGCTGACCCAGCAGACCGTACGGTCTGCAGCGTTTCTGAGTCTCTTGGTTCTTCAGATCTCTAGTTGCGCGCCCAGTAGTCCACCACCAGCGCCTTCTCGAGGCAGGTTCCCGCGATCTTTACGAAGTCTTTGTGAACAGGGTGAGGCAAATAGGCGTCGCGGTCGGCCTCGCTCTTGAACGTCACGAGAAAGCAATGCGTGAATCCCTCTTGAAGATTCTCCGTGCTGATGTCCGTGCCCCACTCGAAGTCTTGAATCAAGGGCAGTTTGTCCTTCATCGCGGCGAAGGCCTTCTCGACCGTCTGGACCTGCTCCGGCGTGGCATCGGCCTTGAACTTGAACAGCACCACATGGCGCAACACCTTCCCCGGCTTTTCGGCGTCGGCGGCATTGACCACGGCCATCCCCGCGGCAAGCATTATTCCCAGCGCAATCGCCGTAGCAACTATCTTCTTCATGGCAGTTCCCCTTCTGTGCGTTAGCCCGTTCTTCTATTGACTCGGGCGAAGCTCTTTTCGGAAATGGACCAAATGCTCCGTTTCCTCGAACCCAACCCGCAAATGCGCGGCTATTCCTCCCGCGTTTCCAACGACGGCATCCGACGCGAGTTCGCGGCAATCGCGCGCGTACGACCATTCTTCGACTGCGCGTATCAACGCGTTGCCCACGCCTTGGCCTCGTACGTCCTCGTCCACGTACCATCCTTCGATGTAGCCGACAGGACTTGTCGTGCAGCCTGCCGCATGTTTTTGAATGGACGCCTCGACGAAGCCCTGCAAGCCTCCGCCGGGTCGCGGACACACCATCACGACCGTGTCGTACGCGGTCATGAGCGATTTCATCTCGGCGCGGTGCTCTTCATCCGTGCCTTGCGGCCATAGGATTCGCCGCATGCGCAGCCACTCGTACTGATCGTCGAGGGATACCCGGTGTACCCCGAACGTATTGCTATCCGTCATGGAATTATGTCTATCGTCCGCCGTTACCGCGCGACCATGCTATCGGGTCGCGGAAGGTTCGTCGGGAAGTCTTCCGTAAATTTCCGTCAATTCCGCGAGCCGTTCGCCCACGGAGTCATTCAGCATACCCTCGGCGCAACGCCACCGCCAATTGCTTCCCCCGGAACTGCCGGGAAGATTCATGCGCGCCTCGCTGTCGAGGCCCAGAATATCCTGCACCGGAACCACCGCGGTATCCGCCACCGAGGCCATCAGCGCGCGGATGCACACCCAATTGATGTCCTTGCCGGTCGTGTTCAGGTATTTCTTCGCGTAGGCGCGCTCTCCCTCCACGACCTTCTTCGACTGCGTGGACCCGCCCTTGGCGCTCCACCAACCGACCGTCGTATCGTTGTCCGCCGTGCCCGTGTACGCCACCGTATTGTGTTCCCACAAATGCGGCAGCAGCCCCGAATGCTTGGCATCCGTGCCGAACGCAAATTGCATGACGGCCATGCCCGGGAACCCCAGCCGGTGGCGCAAGGCCTCCACCTCGTCCGTGATGATTCCGAGGTTCTCCGCCACGATGGCCACCTCGCCGATTGCGCCTCGGATCGCAATGAACAGGTTATCGCCCGGCCCCGGCAACCACCGCCCATGAACGGCTGTGTCGTGATCGGCCGGCACTTCCCAATACGACTCGAAGCCCCGGAAATGGTCGATGCGCACAATGTCGACGAGCGACAACGTGGCGCGAATGCGCTGTATCCACCAGAAATACCCGCGCTGCGCCATGACGTCCCAACGGTAGAGCGGGTTGCCCCACAACTGGCCCGTCGAGCAGAAATAATCCGGCGGCACGCCCGCGACGACCGTGGGATAGCCCTTGTCGTTGAGGTAAAACAGATCGGGATGCGACCACGTGTCCGCGCTGTCCCACGCCACGTAGATGGGGATGTCCCCGAGGATGCGGATGCCGCGCTCGTTGCAGTACCGCTTCAGCGCGGTCCATTGCTTGAAGAACTCGAATTGCACGAACTTCAACTCGAAGATGGAGTCCGAGAGCGCCTCGCCCCAATGCCGCAAGGCCTCCTCGCTGCGCTGCCGCAACCCATCGTCCCAGGTTGTCCACGGCCTGCCGTCGTGATGCTGCTTGGCGGCCATGAACAACGTATAGTCGCTGAGCCACCAATTCTGCGCGTTGCAGAAGTGCTCGAAGGCGGCACGGTCCGGGTGCGATGGGTTGTCCTTGAACGCTGCCGCGGCTTTCGCGATGAGCGCCTTCTTCCAGTCGATTACCCAGCCGAAATCCACCCGGTCCAGAGGGAAATCCGGCGGTTTGGCGATGTCTCGCGGATCGATGAGGCCGTCTTCGGCCAACATTTCCGGGCTGATAAGCAAGGGGTTGCCCGCGAACGACGAGAAGCACTGGTACGGCGAGTCGCCATATCCCGTGTGCCCCAACGGCAACACCTGCCATACGTGCTGGCCGTACTTTGCGAGGAAGTCGGCAAAACGATACGCCTCTCCACCCAAATCGCCGATGCCAAACCGGCCAGGCAACGAGGTGGGATGCAACAAAAGACCGCTACAACGTTGTGTTTTCACAAGTGCGATTGTATATGCCTACTCCCCCCTCTTTGCAAGTGAGACTCTTATCGCACGCGAATAATGCCTTTTTGACGTCTCTTGGCCAGGGCTCTGAGCGAAGGAAGCTCCGACTTGAATTCCGTGCATAGAGGGTCGTCCCTCTTGAACAACTCTATCGCTCGCTCAGTCCCAGACATTGCAATACCTTCGAGCGCCATACGGCGCATGTGGTGCACATAGGCAACGCCATCTCCGCCAAAGACTTCGCATTCGTATGCACTGAGGTCCTCTCCCCAGAACTCTCTCCTCGCAACACGAGTCAAAATGCCAACCGCCTCGTCTGTGCGAGTCTGTCCTAGAGCCAAGAGAGCCCCGTGAAGAAGGATGTAATCATTTCTTGAAGGTTTCTCTCTTCGCGGCTTTGCAAGGGTATCTACGAACTCATGAAGAATCGGAAGCACACCTTGGTCTTTAGTTAGCGCCAAGCAGAACATCGCTCGCACACGACCGTTGCCGCTTTTCGCTTCGTCCTGGACGTAAGATGCAAGAAACGGAAACAAGGATAGTCCCTTATACTTGTCCATCATTTCGTGCGCCCCAACTTCCCCGAAATTGACCATCATCGACTCAAACTGCGCGGTAAATGCTTCTCTCACCTCAGGGGGAATTGGCAGGCCAGCAGAAGAGTCTTTCGGTGGGTCGGGCGCAGGGGGAACGGTTTCTTGGGAAATCGACTGGCATCCAATCGCCAAAACCATCGCAAGCGCGCAACACCATTTCTGCAAAGATCTCATGTCCATGTGTTGTCCAACTCCCCGGTGTGCGAGATGCTTTGACGAAGCTCCGCAAATCACGACTTGCGGGTGCACTTTTGGCTGCTGACCGTGCGAACCGTGCTCAACTCTTCGGTTTAAGGATAGAGCTCAGTCGAAATAGTAATGCATCGCGGTGTCGGCTTCCAGGGGAACTCAGGTGCGTTGTTCCGCGTGCATATGCCAAACGCTATGTCTAAGATAGAGGCCATCAGGAGGAAACGCCCATGTACATGAATCGTCGCGAATGGTTGCGGACAGCGGGAGTCGCCGCAGGGAGCGGTCTGCTGGCGAGCGGTATCGCGCGCGGACAAGCAGCGCCCGGCGCCACGCCCAAACTCCCGAATGTCGTTTTCATCCTCGCCGACGATTTGGGATACGGCGACCTCGGGTGCTACGGCCAGAAGGCGACCCTCACGCCGCGCCTGGATCGCATGGCGGCGGAAGGCATCCGCTTCACGCAAGCCTACGCGGGAAGCACGGTCTGCGCGCCGTCGCGGTGTTCGCTCATGACGGGCCTGCATTGCGGTCATTCGTGGATTCGCGGCAACGGCCGGCAGTCGCTGCGCCCGGAGGATGCGACAGTCGCGGAGACGATGAAGCGCGCGGGGTATGCCACGGCCTTAATCGGCAAGTGGGGTCTGGGCGAACCGGACACGACAGGCTCGCCCATCAAGAAGGGCTTCGACTGTTTCTTCGGCTACACGGACCAGGGCCACGCGCATAATTACTATCCCGATTTTCTGTGGCGAGGCGAAGAGCGCGTGCCGATCGAAGGCAACGTGCAGAGCCCAACCCGGAAAGGCGTTGCCATTGAGCGCAAACACTACTCGCATGACCTCTTCATCGAGGAAGGCCTGACTTGGCTCGACGCGCACAAAGCTGAGCCGTTCTTCCTCTATCTTGCGCTGACGATTCCACACGCGAACAACGA
>JBAZRU010000199.1:0-10452 GCA_041662805.1 Candidatus Hydrogenedentales bacterium
TCCTCTTCACGCTGCCGCTGGGCCTCATAGGCGTGTTCTACTCGTTGTATCTCACCGGCGAGTCGGTCTCCGTTTTCGTGTTGCTAGGCGCCGTGATGCTTGCGGGCATCGTCGTGAACAACGCCATTCTGATCATCGACCGCGTCAATCAACTCATGGAAGGCGGGGCGCTACGCCACGAGGCGATGATTCAAGCCTCTGCGGAAGCGTTTCGCCCGATCCTGATGATTACGCTTGCGGCAGTGCTTGGCATGTTGCCATTAGCGGCTGGTAGGGGACTGGGGAGCGAGATGCGCACGGGGATCGGCATTGCGTCTATCGGCGGCATTCTCGTTTCCGGCGTTCTGACATTGGTTGTCATTCCTATCCTGTACGACCTCTTCACACGCGACGCAAAACAGACAACCCACGGCTAAGCGCCCCCACGGGCGATTCCATAGATGAGCGCCGGCAGTTCGGTCAAGGACCGGAGGCCGGCGCTCGCGCCTTTCCTGCGGTCTACGAGCACGGCATGCAGCCCGGCTTGTTTGGCCCCGAGTACATCATCGTCCGGCGAATCGCCGACGTGGAGGCGTTCGAGCGCGGATACGAATATCCCGGGCGCGGGCTTGCTGCACCCCGCCTCCGCCGACGTCAAAACAAACTCGAAACGGGATGTCAGCCCCAGTCTGTCGATGAGACGCGGAAGCCGCGAATCCCAGTTCGAGACGATGGCGCACCGTACGTTCATTTCGCGAAGGGCGTCCAACGCAGGCAGTACATCATCATAGAGCCGCCAGTCGCCGGGGTCCGCGAACCGCTCATATAGGGTCGAGAAGAATCCCTCGAAGTCGAAGCCGAAGGCAGCGTTTGCTCCAACGTCATCGAAGACTGCGGCTACGAGATCATGCCACCACGCGCGCTCGATCGCTTCGGACGTATGAAACGGCGTGGCCCCGTGGGGCAATACTCGACGACCACTCCATTCCCGTTTGAATGCGGTGTCAATCGCCTCCGGAGCGACACGCACTCCGTAGCGCGCTGCTTCGTCGGCATAGACGTGCCCCACGCTCGGGTGAACATGCAACAAGGTTCCCGCTGCGTCGAACAGAATTGCGCGAATGGTCATAGCCGGTGAAACGTCTTGCGAATGTCCGTGAGTCATGTTTATCGAGTTTGCCTATTCAAACCAAATAGAACGAGACACAGCGGAAATCAGGGACTGTCCCAAGCGAGCCCAGCGAGACGGGACTGTCCCTGATTTCCGCGTCTGCGGATAGGCGATCTACACGGCTCCAAACGCTACACCGTCAGGCTTTTCTTGGACCGCGTGCGTTGGAGTTCGACCTCGGGCGTGCGGCGCTCCAAGATACCCCTCGAAAGCTCAATCAACTCCTCGGCTTCGCGCGGCGTCATCGAGCCCACCGCGACCATGTCCTGGTCCCGGATCGTGTTCCACACAAAGTTCAACGCCTGGAACGGGCGAAGCTGCCCCGCTGCCATCGGCTTGATGGTTAACACGGGCTTCTTCGCGTTGCGGATGATCTGGGCAACCCAATCCACTTCCACCTGCATCAGGAACCCCATGGGATTGTAGATGGAGATGTACGTCTCCACGTCCAGTCCCGAATCGTCCGCATAGACGATGGCCTCGGGCATATGCGTGCTCAATCCCGGAATCATTCCCCGCTCGCGTATCTTCGCGCACAGCCCGTCAAACTTCCGGATCTTCGCGGTGCAACGGTCTACCATCGCATCCGTCACGCACTGGTGCGGCATACAGAAGCGCGCGCCCGACCGCATGTTCTCATCGAGAATCTCGTCTACGTCAGCGGCCGTGAATCCAACCACCGGCGTTTCATGAGAAATGGGAAAATGCGGCGTCGACATCACGATGGCTTCCACGCCCGTCCGGTCCTGCGCCTCCTGAATGGCTTCCGGCAACGGCGGGAACGTGCTGATGCCGATGATTGTGTCGATGCCCGCTTTGAAATAGACCTCCAGAATATCCGCAATCCGTTTCCGGTCGGATACGTAATCGCGGATGAACTCGTCCTTCGCCATCGACGTGTGGCTGAACCCAAGGAACCAGTTCGTGCCAATCACCATCCGGGACACCGAAACTCCACCGACCGTCGTTCGCGGAAATGCATTCATCCTGATTCTCCTTTTCGGGGACCACCACCCCGCGCGGATTATAGCCTATCGCGAAGACTGCAAACGCAGCCAGGAACGGGACGGGTGTGCGTCAAAAAGTGCAAGCGGGCAATTCTACCTGAGAATCAGCAAGTTCTTTGGAAACGATCGAACACAATCCGCCGCCCACGACGACCCCCTGCGGAAAGCACGCCGTGGTGGCTGGACAGGAGCACCGAGTGCAACAAACCACACCATATATATAGGAAGTATCACTCGAGGACCAAACCATGACTATGCAGTCCCGTTCACAATCCCGCGCCTTACTGGACTCCAGACTCCAGACCCGCGTGAGACACCCCCCCCTTGAATCGTCAAAAAATGAATGGGTGCCCCCACACACAGAGAACTGGAGTCTGCCCCGTGTCTTCACCATCTTACTCCCCAATCCAAAAACCAAATTCCTTTGCCCCCTCATAGACTGGGTTTTGGCATCCGAAGAGATGCGCTACTTTGGAAGGCAGAGACTGGCGAAGGTGAGCCCCCCCCTTGTATCGTCAAAACATGCCGGACCCTTCCCGCAAAATGGGCGCAGTAGTGGTTCCCGTTCACACGCGGATTTCACCGTCGGCGCAGATGTTAACCGGGGGTACCCCCTTGTATCGTCAAAACGACACGGTAACATCCCTGGGGCAATCGCACTGGTTCAGCCGGGAATTGCCGCCTCTTCCGTGCTGAAGGCACGGGATTCCAGAGCCCGGGGTGCCACATGTCGCGCGCGACATGCGGCACCCCGGGGTAACAGAACAACCGATAAGCACGCTGAAAGTGTGCGAGAGGTTTGGGTCCACCCATCCCTCATGGAGCCTATATGATCATTTCTCGCCTCTATTCAGGACGCCCCATTGGGGTTGGAGAATGGCGCACATTCCGCGCGAAAGAGAATCCGGCATGTGGTCAATTCGTCGCTGTTTTAGCGGGTTCGCTCTGGCACCCCCCCTTGAATCGTCAAAAGAACACATGGGTGCACCCCCTGCGGAAGATTGGACTCCGGGCGCGGTGCGTCTGGTCTACCTTGTTCCCCTTTTCCCGACGCACACCCCCGTTACGCAAGCCTGCCTCTTGGCCCGAGGCCGCCGAGTTCATAGAGCAAGAGCGCGGAAGCGAGAAAGGCAGCGGCTTCCGAGCGGTACGTGGCATCGCCGAGGGATAGGGGGTGCGCCCCTCGCTTCAGAATTGCCGCGACTTCCTCGTCCGTGAAGTCGCCTTCGGGTCCTACAAAGAGCGCCGCTTCGTTGGTATCTGGCATGAGCTCAATTGGGGACGCATTGGCATGTTGGGTGGCGACGAAGACTTTGCCATGTGCGGCAGCCAAAGCGGCGTCGAGGTCTTTGGCATCCTCGAATGTGGGAAGCCAAAGCCGTCCGCACTGCTTGCAGGCTTCGATGGCTATGCGTTCCCATTTGTCCGAACGCGGCGGCCTGCGTTCCGAATGTCGAGAAGGAAAGAACACGAATCGGCGCACGCCAATCTCCGTGCACCGGCGGATGAGCTCTTCCATGGCCTTCTGGTTGTTGAGCGTGGCTTGCAACAGAGTCACGCAGGACTTCGGCGGCATAGTCTCGCGATGCTCGGCGATGTCGACGCGCACCTCGTGGCGTCCCATCCCGGATACGGAGCCAAGCCATTCGCCACCCTTGCCATCGAACAAGGCGACCGCGTCCCCCGTGCGTGCGCGGACGACATGGAGCGCATGATGCGCTTCGTCCCCTTGGAGTACGGCAAGAGATTCCGACTGGACCGTCCCCGGCGATGCATAGAAGCGATGTATGTGCGACATGCGTGAAGAATACCAGCGGATAGCTCGACGAAGAAAGTGAGAGGCGGATGGCGTGCCGCTTTGCGGTTTCCGGATGGGCGTGCTATTTTCCGTCTATATCGCGCAAACGGCAGGCAAGAGATTCTTGGATAGTCGCGCTCCGGTCCTGCGAATGGGGGAATTTGTAAATGGGGGTTGTTCCGAGAACCCACGAAACGGTCCATTTGGCATACGGCAAAGGAAGCATTCCACTGCACCTGAATCCGGCCTTGGCGGACTGGTCCGTGCTTTCGCCCAGACATGAGAATGCCCTGCCGGACCCCAAGCATGCATTTGCCCGTGCGTGCGCCGAGCCTATTGAGAGCCCCCGCCTTCGCGACCTTGTGTCGCCGGGTGAACGCGTGTGCATCGTCACGTCAGACGGCACGCGCCCGGTTCCTAACCGTGTGCTGCTCCCCTGGATACTCGAAGAGTTGGGTGTTCCCGACGAGCACGTGACGGTGCTCGTCGGCACCGGCACGCACCGTCCGAACTCGCCCGAAGAACTGGCCGCGATGTTCGGCGAGGAAATCATGCGCCGTGTGCGCGTCGTGAATCACGATGCCTACGACCCGGCCCGCAATGAATGCGTGGGAAAAACGCAGGGTGGCGAATCGGTGTTTCTGGACACGGAGTACGTCCACGCCGACAAGCGCATCGCGGTTGGGTTTATCGAGCCACATTTCTTCGCGGGCTTCTCGGGCGGACCCAAAGCGGTCGCGCCGGGTGTGGCCGCGCTCGACACGATCCTGCACCTGCACGGCTACGGCCTCATCGCGCATCCACAAAGCACGTGGGGCGTCTTGGACGGAAACCCGGTGCATGAGACGGTCTGCGAGATGGTCCGGATGTGTCCCCCCGATGCTTTGGTGAATGTCGCTCTGAACAATGCCAAGGTGATTACGGCATTCTTCATCGGCGATTACATTAAGGCCCACCGGGCAGGTTGCGAATACGTACGCGAGCGGGCCATGGTTTCCGTACCCAGCGAATTCCCGGTCGTGGTCACCTCCAACAGCGGTTTCCCTCTAGACCAGAACCTCTACCAGGCCGTCAAAGGCATGTCGGCGGCGGCGCGCATCGTACAACACGGTGGAAGCATCTTCGTGGCCAGCGAGTGCAGCGACGGCATCCCCGATCACGGCAACTTCGGCGCCATGCTGCGTGAGGCGAAATCCATCGCCGACTTGGACGCGCGTCTCCGGGCATTGCCCGCGCCAAAACTCGATCAATGGCAAGCGCAAATCCTCGCCAAGATCCGGCAGCGGGCCGGCGTCTTCCTGCATTCTGCACTGGATGACGCGACCGTGCGCGCCTGCAAACTGTCGCCAGTGGCGCATTTGCAGGAGGCGCTGGAAGAGCACCTCTGGTCCCTTGGAAAGGGGACTCGTGTGGCCGTGCTCCCCGAGGGCCCAGTGACGGTACCGTACTTGGACTGAACTTCGGGTAGCAAGCATATTAGCCATGCTTGCTTCTGTCATAATTGACCAAGGCATGGTGTCAAAATGACACTATCGCGTGGTCAAATATGACATGCCGCAATACAGAATTGCCGGAAATGCAGCCTGTGCGCAAAGCACCCTATCCACATTCCGGCGAAATTGTGGCGGGCATAAAGCCATGGGCCAAGTCCGCAACGCAAGAGCGCATTGTGGCCCGTTGAGCGAAGAGTGCGAGCTACCCGCGTCCCCCAAACTCGTACGCGGCATCAAACAGCGCGACAATGTTTTCCGGCGGCACGCCCGCCTGGATATTGTGGCAGTTGTTGAACACGTAGCCGCCGCCGGGTTTGAAGGCCTCCAAGTTGAGGCGGACATGCTCGCGCACTTCCTCGGGTGAAGCCGTTGCCAGCACGTGCTGGGCATCGATGCCGCCGCCCCAGAAGCATATCTTCTCGCCGAACCGCCTCTTCAAGTCTTCCGGGACCATGTCCTTTGCACCGATTTGAATTGGGTTGAGGATATCTACGCCGTTGTCGATCAGGTCGGGGATATACTCGACGCATGCGCCGCACGTGTGATACCAGACCTTCGCCGTTGTGAGGGATTTGATGTGTTGCACCAGCCGCTTCTGGCGCGGCTTCACGATGGCGCGGTAGAACTCCGGTGCGAATAGGGGGCCAGTCTGCCCAGCGAGGTCATCGCCGATCATGACGACGTCGACAAGGTCGCCCACCGCGCCCATGAACCCCGTGTAGAAGTCCATCCAGTACCGGACGGTACACTCAAGCAACGCCTCGCAGAATTCGGGTTCCACGAGCATGTCCATGAGCCAGCGTTCCAGGCCGCGCATGTACCAGCAGTATTCGTAGACGACGCCGCCGATGCCGGTGCAGATTGCGTAGGGCGTTTCATCGCGCAACCGCTGAACGCGCTCGCGCACGCCTCGGAATCGCGAAGGATCATTGCCCTTTGGAAAGGGATAGGTCTTCAGATCGTCGATGGTGGCATTCGCGAGCGGGTGGCGTGAGATGTCCATGTACAGGGGGTGGTCGTCGGGCATCGACCACACAACCCCGAACTCGTCGCGAAGGTCGTGCCATAGCCGTCCATCGCGTGAGTTCTGCTCAATGCCGCCTTTGAAGCTGTCGGGCCCGCCCGCCGTGATGTAGCGCGTATCGACATGAAAGCGTTCCAGCACGGCCTCGCAGGGGCGGGCCAACTGCTGAACGGGATCGAGAATCACCAACTCGTCTTGAATGCCTAGGTGTTCAAGCAGGTTAAGATAAGCCACCTTGTGAATGCCGGTCTGAAAGCCCCCCAAGTCGATAGGCGCGCGGTCGGACTCTTCATGGTTCAACGCCTTGAGCATCCGTTCGCGCGAGGTCATCCGCTCTTTCACTACAGGCACCCCCAATGAGTTCATCTCGTGTCCAATTCTTCAAAAGTATACAAGCATTTTTGCGTGCTTTCGACCTGGTCTTGGGTGGATAGATATTAGTTGCGATGCCTCGCCAGCAGCGCGTCCAACGTTTCGCGCAAGCTCTCCAGTTTCTCGCGCAGCGAATAGGGCGTGTAGACGTAGTCGCATTCGCACTGAAACCCGAGGCGCGAATCTCTTGTAGCCGCCAGCAGCGAAAGTTCCGTGCGGGCGATCTCCTCCCGCAAGACTGACTCCATTTGAGCAAGTATGCCATTTGCCTTTTGGTTGTCCTGCTCCGACGCCCACTGCAGGCGCAGGTCTTCGAACTCCAGAATGGCGTGGTTGCTCAGAAGCATCCGCTGGATTTGCTCGGCTACGACGACTTCCCGAAGCGCGGTCTCTCGTTTCGACTTTGGACTCCGAAGCGCTGCGTCTCTGTATAGCACAAGTCCTTCGCCCATTCGGTCCGCGGCCAATTGAAGGTACTTCAGAAAGACCGGCAACACGCGTACATCGCCGGGGGCTTCAATCCCGGAGACAGCTCGCGCATACCCCTCAGCCTTATTCGATTGATTGGAGAAGTCGGGGACGAAAACGAGGCGCGAGACTGTATACGGCCAGTACGGATTCAGCTCGCCGCCCAAGTAGCTCATCCAGGCGGCCTCGTCCGTCCACGAATGTTTGAACGTGGCGGTGCGGGCAGGCGGCTCTTCGAAGAACAGCGGATTGCCGATCGCGTTGCTGGTCCCCATCGTGGGGCCGGTATCCGGGACGAGGCGTATGGCCTGGCTGAAGAGATCCCAAGCCTTGACGACGTTCTCTTTCCCCTCCAACCCGAAATTCCGCGCGGCAATCGCGCCGAGCACTTCATCGATGGACGGCGCGTCGCTCCAGCAGTACCACGCCCGAAGTTCGGTCATGAAGTTTGACGAGTATCCGGTGGACCAACTCTCCAGCGTACCGTTCACACCGTACTTCGCCAGTGCCTGATAGCGATCATGCCACTGGTTAGGAAAAGGGTGATACGGCACGGTCTGCAACTGCGCGCCGCAAACAAAGGTGTCGGCATTCGTGTAGACCTTCATGCCGCGCTTTCGCGCCTCGCCAATTTGGGCCTGCGTCACCTCGGCGGGTCCCGTTTGGCTAATCGCGTAGTCGCGCAGAGAACCTCGCAGCCCATCGATCTCGAAGCTCTTTCCATTCTCCCACGTCAGCAACGGGATGGAGTCGGCGGGCAGTTGTTGGATGAAGTACTGTTTCATGGCAACGTTCTGCGGCCGGAAGTCGATGTTGTACTCCCATGGAAGAATCTCGATGGCCGAGTTTACCCGGTGGCACTCTTCAGCCACAATGCCCACGGCACGGCTCCAATTCTGCGCCCAATCCTTCATGTACTCTTCGCTGGCGCCGTGGCCGCCTCCCCACTGCTTGTACCAGAATCCTTCGGTGAGGAGGACGTATCCCTGGATGTCGGGAAACTCTATCAGAATGCCTTGTACCAGGGAACGCAGCCCTGCCTCGCTCTCCGGCGTCCCCACGTACTGATAGATGATCGGGGTGTAGACCTTGATGCCGAATCGGGCCGCACGGTCTATCAGGTCTCGCATGCGCGCGGGATCCTGCTTGCGAATCCGATACAGTATCCGCGCATAGAAGTCGGTCGAGTTCTCCGCGGTGGTGCGGTCCCCGTTGGGATTTGCCAGGGCAGAGGCAAAGATGGCATCGAAGCCGTCATGCGCCAAATGCGATAGTATCGCGTCCGGAAACTCCATCCAGCCCGTCCACGACATAACCATGCGCGCATCGTAGAGGCTGTTCCGCACGGTATTGAGATTCGCGGGCAGAAACGGACCTTCGCGGAGGTTCATCCGCGCCTCCAAATTGTAGAGGCCATACATCGCTCCCCGTTCGTCGTAGCCGCAGACCGTTATCCGGTCCGGCGTCGCGATGATCTCATAGCTTTTGGGACTCGTCAGCGCCGCGCCGCATCCGGGCAATTGCTCGCGGGTCCCGACCACGATGCACTGGACGATATTCTGCCAGTCCTCCAGCGCATCCCTACCTTCAAGTTCCACTTGAACCGCCATCGATGTTTTCAGAAAGTCCTGAAAGTCTTTTGCCGCGTCCTGAAGAATGGTCGAACTGCGCCGATTCCAGATTAACTTCCAACCTTGATCGGGCAGCGCGAGTTCGCCGGGCTTCGCGCTGACTTCAGGGTCGCGCCTCGCCGTGTGCACGGGACCTTCAGCCAACCGTTTGTGGTAATCGTAGGGCTGCTCCTGAGGGAGCGCGCGTTCCACTTCTTGCGCAAACGCATCGGTAGTCACCTCGGCTTCGGCCCGCGCGGTTGTGCAAGATGATGCAAGCACAAATAGCGCCATCCCAACTGGGAGGAGCGCAAGGCCAGACTCTCGAAGATGCCGATTGAATCCGTTGACTTTCATCGTGCCTCCCATGTGCCCCGCAATGGTTCAAAGTGGTGTGTCTTGCGGGAGTACAGATTCGCTGGCAACTGACTTTGCCTTTTCCAATGCAGGTTCACTTCTTGACGTGGAAGCGCATCACCCTGGAGCCGCCAGGCTCAAGTGAGATATCCAAACCACCGAGCAATTCGCTGCCGGCAATCTCGCGTGCTTCGCTACCGTCGAGAGAGCGGAACTCGTATGAGCTTCCACTTTCGACACCACCAAAGCGAACTACCGCGGACGCCAAGGTCGATTCTGTAGGCCGGAGGACAACGAAGAATCCTTCGCCGGCTTCGGCGTCAAAGAACTCCCAGCCAACCCATTGCGTGGCATCGAAGGTCTGCGGGAACAGTGGATAGTAATGCGTGTTGAGCAAGTGGCGGATGCTCTTGTAGTCGGCAATAGCCCTTGCGACCCGCTCCCGTCCAGCGGCATCCAATTGTGTCCAATTGGTGGCGAAGCCCAAAGGACCGCCAAACAGACTGTGAAGATCGAACTCTGTCGCGCCGCTCGCGCCGGGGAGATTGGTGTTGAGCAATCCGCCGGGTAGAAACACGTTTCCTCCCGATTCTTGCGATCGCGCGATGACGAGATTGTTGGTTTCGTCGCTCTTCCAGAAGGTGTGCGCCCTGCGGATTGTTTCGAGGTCGATGCGCCGGCCACCGCTCGCGCAGCTTTCGATCGCCATATCGGGATACGTTGCGCGGAGGCGATCCAACAGTTCGTACTCGCCCAACAGGTAACGAATCTGCGTGAGCCCTTGTGTTTGTGGTGTGTCGCGCTCGTTCCACGCGGTCAACGGGTCTGGTTTGAAGTAGCCCTGGTTCATGTCGTAGCGAATCCAGGCGGCGCCACTTTCACCAATCGCCGTGCACATCGCGTTGAAGAGCCAATCGCGCGCCTCGGGAATCTCCAACATTACCTGGTTGCGATAGACCCACTCCGGGTGTTCGGTGGCCAGGCGCGTGCCGGGCAGGGCGCGCCCTGGCTCGAACCACAGGCCCAGCTTCATTCCCTTCTGGGCAACGTATTCGCCGATAGGCCGCAAGCCTTGAGGGAACTTGGCGGGGTCGGCAGTCCAATTGCCCAAACCCGCATCAAACGCCCCCGTGAACCAGCCTGCGTCGATACAGAAATACTCAACGCCGAGGC
>JBAZRU010000200.1:0-10344 GCA_041662805.1 Candidatus Hydrogenedentales bacterium
GGATTCCGCCTTACGTATTCAGGCGGGGCATCGCGTCGTCTGCGCGTCGCGCTCGCTCATCCTGCTTTCGGATCACGCATCGTCCTACTGAGACGGGCGCGATGCATCTCACCGCATGAGCGATAGAAGGGCGTCAGTTCCCGGCTTGCCCGCAGTCTCGTCGACAAATCCCAATACCGTGCCCACCAGCAGCGAGGCGATCCCAAAGCACAAGATCACGCCATACACCGCGAGACCCGCATGCACGACTTTGCGCAGCGTGCCCGGCCACCCGCCGGAGAGCGGCAAACCCGCGAGCACGGACAAGGGGACGGCGATGAAGAGCGTCCATCGGAAGAGCGAGCCACCCTGCGTGACGATCCAACCCCACCCCGGCGAAACCGTAGGCGCGGCTTGCGTAATCAGCAAGACGGCGTGGGCAAGAAAGGTGACAATCAGACCGGTCGATAGGTACAGCGCCAAGGCGATCCCGAATGCAACACTCGCGGATTTTGCCACAGCCACCCAGTCGATGGCATCGAACGGGGACTTTCCCTCGACGGTGAAGTACACATAAAAATAGACGGCCAAATAACCGGTCAGCAAAAAGGGCAGCAAAAAGGGAATGAGGCCGAGCATGACGGCAATGAAACGGACGATAATCGGATCGTAGCCAAACCGGCGCGCAATGCCCGCGCACACGCCCAGCCAGACTCGGTTCTGCCAATTAAGCAGGGACATATCTTCGTTTCGATTCATCGAAAACCCATTGAATTGCGGCGGTATCGCCTCGCTCACCTGAACCCCAAACTGGCGGGAAGTATACCCCAGTTCCCGGCGTCAACGTTAGAGCGATTTCGTTGGCTATATGCGCCCTAAAGGTAGAGCGCTTTTGTTAGCTGCGTGCCCTAAAGGTAGGTCGCTTTCGCCGAAAGCGCCTCTTGGCACTTACCCGCATAATGCGGTCACCCACGGACGTTTCGGCGAAACGTCCCTACCTTCAAACATACTGCGGCCATACCCTTTCCTTTCGGCAGGGCGTCTTCGCAGCGGCCCGGGTGTGCTACACTTCTGCCCGATTCCAGGAGCAAGGGGAGGCTTCGGCCATGGAACATTCCGAGGGAACGGGCGTTCTACACGAGCGGTATGACTGGCTGGATCAGGCGCGCGGGCTGGTCGTGCTCCTGCTCATCGTATCCATGCCTACGGCAGAGTTCTCCGGGGACGTTCTAACCGGCGATCCCACGCTTGGGCCGCCGATGCTGAACCACGGCTACGACTACTTCGACGCCTATCCGCCGATTATTACGTTCATCGACATCGGGCAAGCGCTGTTCATGTTGGTGATGGGGTTCGTGGGCTACACGGCCTTCACCAGCCGCTTGAAGAAGCGAGGACCGCGCGCGGCATTCTGGTATGGGTTTCGGCGAGTGAGCGTGCTCTACGCGCTCGCTTCGATCGATTCGCTCTTCTTGCCCCTTCTCGAGAAGGGGCGTTGCGAGTGGGACAACTTCCTGTATAAGGGCACCTTCTCGATGATTGCCTTTGGCGCGATGGCGTCGTTTGTCTGCACGGTACTCGTCCCCAACGCGGATAAACGAATACGGATTGGCGTCCTGCTGATGCTCGTTCACTCCCTGTTGTATGCGTTCCCGCTTTTCGACCGCCACACGTGGGCAGACAACCTCCTCAACTTGCCCCACTTCCCTTTCGGCCTCCTGGGCCTGACCGCCGTGGCCATTGCCGGCGGGTGTTACGGGCAATGGCATGTGATGGACCCCGAGAATCCCATCGCCGGTTTCCAGAAACGCATCGTCCCCATCTCCTCCGCCGCGTTTGTCGGCGCGTATTGCATGGACTGGATGCAGCCCGCGCAGCATCACGACGTAAACGCGTCTCTGCAATTGCAGGCGCTATATATGGGCGGATTCATGCTGATGATCTTCTTCGCTTTCGGCAGGGTTGGCTTCCGGTTCCCGCTGCTAAGTAGTCTGGGCAAGAATCTGCTGCTGATGTTCGCCGTCGGGGGTTTAGGCACCAGCATCTACGTCAGCCTGCTTCCAAAATCGTTACTGCTTGAATCTCCCTTCCTGGCGATGACCCTTGCGGGCATTGTGCCTATCGCCGTTCTCTCGTATGCCGCGGTCTGGTTGGATCGCCGCGGCATCATGGTGCGCGCATGAGCGCCCGGCCGAAGATTCGGAAGCGCCACGTGGCGCTGGGTGCGCTCATCTTGATTCCATACTGCGTGGCGTTTCACATCGGCACGCTGAAAGGACGCGCGGCCGAGGAATTTGCGAAAGAGGGCAACGCTATCCTGGGAGTCGCCCGATTGGCGACAGCGTATGCGTTTTCCCACGAAGGCGCATGGCCACCCATGGACAGTGCCGGTCGCCGTTTTGCCTTTGCCCCGAATAGCATCCCCGAAGGCTTCACCATCGGCCAGGAATTCAAGTATCCGCTCGAGCACGACGCACAGGCCGTGTTACTGGGGCCCATTGGACGGCACGGCGCATTGCCCCTGGAACCCTCGGCGGACCCAGCAAGCTGCTTCTACGTGGGATATGCGGTCGCGTCGGAAGCGGAAGGTATGGCGCTTGTCGACGCCATGAAGCGCGGCATCGCGGATGGAAGAGACATTACCGTGGAGGCGGGTCAAGGCACGCTGGGCGGTCACGTCCTCTACACAATGCGGAGAGAATTGTACAAGACGCTTGCGGCGGACGCCGTGACGGATAACGAAGTCCCGAAAGTGCACGCGACGTTTCCCGTTGTCATTCAGCGCCCGCGCGAAGGGCATGCGTGGGTGGTGTATTCGGATTTGCATGCCGAATATCTCCCCTACCCCGGCCCCTTTCCACTAACGAGAGCATTCGTGGAGGCCTTGCGCTAAACGCGCAGAAAGATGCCCTTTCGGTAAAGATACCGGACGAATGCCAATGAGAAAGCCAGCGAAAGGACCACCCGCAGAAGATATCCAACCTCCGGGCCTACCACGCTCGCAAGACCACCCCCGACAAACCGGTCGGCCAATGCGTTGAAGTCCATGAAATTCCGAGCAAGATAGATCGTCAGCGCATTCGCGCCAATCCAAATGAACGGGGGCGTCCACCAACGTATCTTCCAAACGTCCACGATGAGATGAAACAGTCCCAAAAGAAGAACACTCAGTCCACCTGCGAGCAACACATAAGAGGGCGTCCATATCATCTTGATGATCGGCGTCTGGAGTCCCAGGAGCAGGCCCAGGACGGTCAGAATTGCGCCGCCGCCGACTAGATAGGCGGCCTTCTTCATGGGCGAAAGCGATTTCGCGAGGAGCAACTTGGCGGAGAATACCCCCATCAGGCACGAGCTGACCGCTGAAATCGTACCAAGAATACCGTTGGCGTCCCAGGTGCCATCGTGCTTTCGACCCGGTAGAAAGCGCGCGTCCACATAGGCCGTCCACGTGTCGCTCGACTCCCAGGAGACGGCGCTATGCCCCGGCAAGGGGACAAAGCACAGCAGAAACCAATAGGCGACGAGAATACCGATGCAAATTCCCACGAGACTTCGGGTCCCCAAATGGCAGAAGAGCAGCCCCGTTATCAAGTAGCAAATGGCAAGCCGTTGCAGCACTCCCATCAGGCAGATATCCGACCACCCGCTTCCCATGCCGCCGTAGTAAATCAACCCAAGGACATACATGAGAACGGCGCGGCGGGCGATGCGCTTGTAGGCTGCCTGTCGGCCTTTTCGTTCAAGAAGTTTCCCCAAGGAAAACACGACCGACATACCCACGACAAAGACAAACAGAGGAAAAATGAAATCGTAGAAGGTAAAGCCGACCCACTTCGCGTGGTCCAGTTGGGGCAAGAGAACGGCCTTCACATGTTCGCCGCACAGCCCAACGATACCCAACGCAAGCCCTGTTCCCCCGGCGAGCCAGAACATGTCGAATCCGCGCAACACGTCCACGCTGAGAATTCGATCGTTCACGGCTTCGGTCTTCACGTCTGCTACGTCGGCGTTCATCATCTTCCCCCTGGCAATACATGGATTCACAGCACGCAGAGTTGCTCCCTCTGCAAAGGCGAAAGTATGGACCTCCAAAACAAAGATCGTCAATTGCTTTGAATTCCACCGCGATCTCCCGTATAAGGTGCGCCTATGAACATTCAAATGATCGGTGCGGGAAGTTGGGGGCTGGCGCTTGCGCGGCTGTTGGCGGCGAACGGGCACAGCGTGCGTCTGTGGTGCCGCGAAGAAGACGACCCCGATGCGTTGCGGGAAACGCGGCAAAGCCGCCATTTCTTGCCCGGGGTGACCTTGCCGGACCGCGTGGACGTATCCCGCGACATCGATGAGGCCGCCGATATCGCCGTGCTGGCCACGCCGTCGCACGCAATGCGGACCGTGGCGGCGGGCTTTCGGTTTTCGCCGCGGACCATTCGCGTCAGCGTTGCGAAAGGCATTGAGAATGACTCACTTGCCCGAATGAGCCAAGTCATCGAGGAAGTCAGCGGACCGTGTGCTGTCACGGCGCTTTCCGGTCCAAGCCACGCCGAGGAAGTAGCGCGCGATCTACCTGCCTCGGTCGTTGTCGCGGGAACCGACCAGGATGCGTGCGCGCGCGTGCAGTCGGCTTTCGTCGGGCGCGCCTTTCGCGTCTACACGAGTCCGGACATCGTAGGCGTCGAACTCGGGGGAGCGTTAAAGAACGTCATCGCGATTGCCGCGGGCGTTTGCGACGGATTTGGTCTGGGCGACAATGCCAAGGCGGCGTTGATGACGCGTGGCCTCGCGGAGATGGCCCGCCTGGGCGTAGCGATGGGCGCGGACCCCTTGACCTTCGCGGGGCTGAGCGGAATGGGCGACCTAATCACGACCTGCGAAAGCAAACACTCTCGAAACCGCGCGGTGGGCGAGAAGATTGCCGGAGGCATGAGCCTCGAAGCGATCTTGGCGTCGTCGCCGATGGTCGCGGAAGGTGTGCGCACGGCACGATCGGTGCATGCGTTGGCAGGGCGCGCGGGCGTTGAACTGCCCATTGCGGAGCAGGTTTATCGCGTGCTATTCGACGGGGCGAACGCGCGCGAAGCGATTGACGCGCTTATGGGTCGCGACGCGAAGCCCGAGCGCGGCTGATTCGCTCGGCTTCTTCGATAGCCGCTTCATCGAGCAGTGTCCGCTCAATCTCTTCGACACGATAACCGGCCACTTCGGCTGCGGCGAGCACGTCCCGCGACCAGACGAACCAGCGCTCCACGAGAGCCGCGCAGGCCTTCGGGTCCTTGTTCAGGGAACGCATGGCAAATGCAGCCTGCTCCAGCGTTATCCAATAGAGAGCGGATTCGAGGCGTTCTCGGTTCACATAAACTACGCCCTCGAATTCGTTGATCCCCAGAACATTCCGGGCGGAGGAGGTCTCGAACAGCATCTTCGCCAACGCGGACTCATCGGGGGAACTGTATCCAACCGCAAGCAACAAGGCGAGCAATTCAACGTCGGTTTGCGCCTCCCAATCTCCGCGGCCTAGTGCCACAAAGAGCTGCTTGATCTCAGGCACGAGCAACCAATGCTCCAGCCAATCTTCGGAGCGCACATGAACGGCTGTGCCGTGCAACGCATCGTCGACCGGCCGCAGGATTGCCGAAGACAACGGAAGCCTCCAGAAAAGCGTCCAATCTTCGCTGTCGTTTTCGGGGATGGGACCAAGGAGGTAATCGGCAACCAGCGCAGGCAATTTCAGTGCAGCGAGCTTCTTGGCGAACATGCGCACATCGGTGATTTGCGTTTCGATTTCGGCCACAATCTGCGGCGTCTTGAGCGGCACGTGCGAATACTCCGCCAGCACCTTCAGGAATTCCTCCAGCGAGGCGGCGACTGGCGCCCAGACCTTTTTCGTCGCTGGTTTCCCAAAAGGCTTTCCAGCCAGCGCACACAGTGAATCCGCGTTCAGGACGTTGCGAAACGCATCCGTAAAGGGCGCCAACACGAGGGAACGCTTCGCGAGTTCCACGCTTGGAACGCCGCGCCCGCCGAGGTGCCACGCGATTTCGCCCCAGGATCCGTCCATGTCGGAGATCTCGCGGAAGTCGAGAAACACGTGATATTGATAGCCGCACAGATGAACGAATAATCCCTCGTCGCAAAGCTGCTTGCCGGAACGAATGTACTCGAGATGATCGCGGTGGTCGCGAAAAACATAATAGACGCCGTCGTCACCGCGCAGCCCCAAGGACTCGGCAAGCGACTTCGTCACTATGGTGCCCTCGTCGCCGCGTCCGGTATTGATGCCCGTCGAATCCTTGATCCAGCCCTGCGTCGTGCTAAAGGCATTGTTGTAAAAGACGACGGAGCGCTGGTCGCCTGCGCGGTTCGAATATGCGAACACGTTTTCGTCGACGCTTCCATTGTCGGCGTGAAAATCGTAGAACGCGAAGTGCTGTACGCCGCTGAACAAGTAGCGGCGACGGCTAAGTGGAAAGACTTCGCGTTCGTGCCGCGCCACCAGATCCTCGTCGACCAGCTCATCCCAATAGGCGCGCCGATACTCCATGCCGTATTTCTCGGTGAAGCCTTCGATCTGTCCATGCCCGAACATAGGCAGACCGGGCAAGGTCACCATGAGGAGCGACACGCCGATGTACTTGTCCCCTTTTCCGAACTGCTCCACGGCAGTGCGCTCGTCGGGATTGTTCATGAAGTTGACGAATCGCTTGAGTACTTCCGGGCTGAATTCCAGCACGTTGCGCAGCGTTTCACGGTAGTTCGCGTTTTGCTCCATCTTGAGCATATTCATGAACGCGCTGTTGTACACGCGGTGCATGCCGAGCGTGCGCACGAAGTAGCCTTCCATAAGCCAGAAGGCTTCCGCGAGCAACAGCGTGTCGGGGGCTTCCAGCGCGACGCGATCCACGACTTCGCGCCAGAACTCTTCGGGCATGTGGGCGTCGAAATCGAACCGGCTCATCCCGTGCTCCGCGCGAGAAGGGATCGCACCGGCGTCGCCGGGCTTGGGAAACCAGAGCCGCTGGTAATGCTTCTTCGCAAGCGTCATGGCGGCGTCGAAGCGGATCACCGGGAAACGGCGCGCCACGTGCAGGATGGTTTGAATAACCGCCTCGCGCACTTCAGGCATCAGGTAGTTCAACTGGGCCGTATCGTTCCAAGGCATGCTGGTGCCGTCGTTGCCGTGATAGATGTACTTGGTATCGCCGGTCCAATTATCGACGCGCTTGAACACGACCGCGGCGTCGCGGTGCGTCCAATAGCCGTCTTCGATGTAAAGTCCGACGCGCGGATCGCGCGAAAGATTGGCGCCGGTGAATTGATACCCGGGGTACGGCGGGTAATCGAGTTGAAGGAACCAATTAGGGTGCTCGACAACCCAACGGGAGTAAATGCCCATGTGGTTGGGCACCATGTCGCTCGCGAGCCGGAGCCCGCGCTGCGCAGCGCGGTCGCGCAGACTCTGGTAGGCCTGCTCGCCGCCCAAATCGTTCGCGATGTCGTAGTCGTAAAGGGAATAGGCCGAGGCCAACGCCTCGGGATTGCCCATGATCCGCTTGATGTCTTCCGATGCGGGGGATCGCTCCCAGACCCCGATGAGCCAGAGGCAGTTAAAGCCCCATCGTACCAGGCGATCCAACTCCTCGTCGGGCACCTGGTCGAGCCGGGTGATAGGCCGCTGATATTTCTTGGACAACTGATCGAGCCAAACGTAGATGCTCTTGGCGATCATGACCACGTTCGACATCCAGTCCGCGTCGGGCGAGAATCGCTCGACTTCGGGATAGCCGTCAACTTCCCCGCCTTGCTTGCGCCCGAAGCGAAGCACTTCGGTGGAGCCGGGGCCAAGCCCCCGCATGAGCGTTTCCTCACGCAAAATGCCTCGAATGATCAGCAAGCGCTCGATGAGTTCCGCGGGAAGGAAATGAGCCCACTTCGCGCGAATGTACTCAAGTTGATCGTCGAGCGAATTGGGCGCGGCCTTCATGGGAGCGCGCAGCGATTCGAAAAGCGTCATGCCGAGCGCATCCACGGGGGGTTGGCTCGCGAAGAACGATTCCAGCAGTTCCACCAACGCCGCGTAGGGGGCTTTCTTCTGAAGCTCTTCATCCGAAACCAAGGGGATGAACGGCTTCAGTGCAGGGTTGGCGATAGCCATTCGCAGCAAGACCATTTCGATCACGGAGACGTGCTTGTTCGAACGGCGCCCCTGCCCCATCTTTAGATAGTCGGATTCCGGCGTCCCCTTGAGCTCGACGACTGCGGGCGGAAAAAGATTCACAAACGTCGGCGGGGGCGTCTCGACGATGTCATCGCCGGACCGTGCACGGGTCCAGTCGAGTCCGTCATCCAATACGCCGGGCTTCTGCTGCCAGCAGTAGTAGTTCACAACATAGCGGAGGATATCGGTCAACAGACCCAGTGTGAGGGCCTGCCCAGGCCGCAGAGGCTCTTCGGCCGGAACCTTCGCGGCACGCTCGGCATTGACGCGCTGAATAAACTGCCGCGTGGCATGGACCGTCGCGCGCGTCTCCCCAATGGTCTTGCCTCGCAACAGGTCGGCCACGGCATGGCGCTGCCACACCTGCTTTGTCAGGTGAAAGCCAAATGGGAAGTAGGTCTCCCCCGCAACTTTGGAAAGGGAATCCGGCATAGGCGCTCCCGTGAATCCTTACTACGTGAAGTCGGGGCCTTCGGTGTGATGGGCCAGAGGCGCCACGTCCTCCGTTACACGCGGTCGCACGCTATGATCGACGCGCCAAAGGCTAAGCCAGCCCAGGAAGTCTACTATAGATCGGGCGCGCGTTGCTACCTCGCTTTCGGCGAAGGCATGTGGATCGGAGAAGGGATTCGGACCCACGAGACTCATGAGACTTAAAGGTCTCAAAGGTCCCAAAGGCACAAATAGGACTCACAGACACCCAGGGCAAAGGCTAGTGTGCCTCCCTGCTCTCCCCTCCGCATCTTATCGGATGCACGTTCCCGCATTCGCGTGTTACACTTCGGCCCGGACAATGCGTAGTGCGCGGCCTGGGCGCACACCAAAGACCGTAGGAGAAGAGTTCGTGCCGGATCATTCCTCAGCGTCCAGACCCGCCGCGCGGGCCACGAGCCCGTCCATGGAGCAGTACATCGAGACAATCGCCTACCTCTTGACGCAGGCGAGCGTATGCAGCGTCAGCGACATTGCCGCGCACGCGAACGTGAGCCGTCCGGCCGCGTCGCGCGCCGTACGCGACTTGGCGGCGAAATCGTTGGTGCAGCACAAGTCGTACGGATACGTCGAACTCACGGAACAGGGGCGCGCATTGGCCCATCGCCTGAGTGCGCGCCACGCCATGCTGTACGACTTCTTCGAACGCGTCCTGGGATTGAGCACCAAGGACGCCGATCGCGAGGCGTGTCGCCTCGAACACCATTTGGATGACGACCTCGTGGGCCGATTGGGCGAAGTCACCGCGTTCATCGAGGGAAACGAAACACTGAGTGCGCAGTGGCGGCAGCGCATCGCCCGGCTCACCAGACCGGGCATTTAGCCCGCACTATCGCATTGCTTGAATGGCTGCGGGAGAACAACTCCGTGGGGGAGGCATGGTCAGAACCATAGTCGTTGTGGGACTTCTCGTAGTGGTTGCGCTTGCCGTGGGGTACGGCGGGATACTCATATATGCGCCGCACGCCGTCGCTTCCTCCGTCCAGAAGGCCAAGACGGCCGGGTATCCTGTGACCCTTGATGAACTGGACGCTTGGTATGCGCCTACTTCGGATGGGACCAACGCGGCAGACCTCTACATCAAAGCATTCGAATTGAACGAAAAGAGCGAGCAGAATTCCTCAAGCGCTTCGCTGCCGTATGTCGGCGATGCGCAAGTTCCAAATGCCAATGTGCCTTTGAGCGAGCCGGAGCGCACGGCCATGGCCGCGTACCTTGTCGTCAAGGCGGATACGCTCAAGGCCCTTCACGAAGCGGCATCCGTGTCTTCGTGCAGATATCCCTTCCAAATGCGCGACCCCAAGGACCTGGCACTCCCACACCTGGGCCCGCTACGCAACGCAACCCGGCTGCTCGCACTCGAAGCGATCGTGCGGGCCGAGGAAGGCCAGAACGACGCCGCCGTGAACGCGCTGGCTACGGGCTATTCCGCGGCAAGCTCCGTCCGCGGCGAACCCCTTCTCATTTCTCAACTGGCCCGCACCTCGTACGTTTCCGCCATATCCCAAGCGCTTGAACGCGTCTTGAACCGGGGCGATCTGGACAGCGCGCAATTGGGGCAAGTCTTGAATGCCGTCGCGCTCGCCGAAGCTCCGCACGCGTACGAGCGCGCCTTCGCGGGAGAGCGTTGCCTTGGAATCGCGGGTCTTCCTACC
>JBAZRU010000201.1:0-10213 GCA_041662805.1 Candidatus Hydrogenedentales bacterium
CTTCTGGGCAGCGTGGTCCTGCGGCACGGAGCGGCCCGGGCAGACCATGACCTACACGCAGAATTGGCCGCCCGAACCCCTCATCGACAATGTGCCCACAGGGGCAAGCGTGGTCTGGTCCGTGATCAGTTTTGTGCTCTTGCTGGGCGGTGTGGGCGCGTTGGCGTGGTACTACGCCATCCTGAGGAGCCGTGAACAGGAGGAACAAATTCTGCCAGCGCAAGACCCTCTGATGGCCCTTCAACCGACCCCGTCGATGCAGGCCACTCTCAAGTACTTCTGGACAGTCGCGGCCCTAATTGTAGTGCAAGTGCTGATGGGAGCGGTGACAGCGCACTACGGCGTGGAGGGCACGGGGTTCTATGGGATTCCGTTGGCGGAATGGCTGCCTTATGCAGTGACGCGCACGTGGCACACACAACTCGCCATCTTCTGGATCGCGACAGCGTGGCTGGCCACGGGTCTCTTCATGGCACCGGCGGTGTCGGGGTATGAACCGAAGTTTCAAAAGCTCGGCGTGAACGTGTTGTTCGGCGCGCTGCTCGTCATCGTCGTCGGCTCGATGTTTGGCACCTGGTACGGCACGCGGCAACGTATGGGATTCGAAATGAACTTCTGGTTCGGGCACCAAGGCTACGAGTACGTCGACTTGGGCCGCTTCTGGCAGATCTTCCTATTCGCGGGGCTGTTCATCTGGCTGTTCCTGATGGGACGCGCCTTGTGGCCTGCGTTGAAGCAACCCGGCGCAAACCGCCATCTCCTCGTGCTGTTCTTCATCTCCAGCTTCGCAATCGCGTTGTTCTACGGCGCAGGCCTCATGTGGGGACAGCACACGCACCTTGCGATTGCCGAATACTGGCGCTGGTGGGTGGTGCATCTGTGGGTGGAAGGATTTTTCGAGGTCTTCGCCACGGTTGTCATCGCGTTCCTGTTCACGCGCATGGGGCTTTTGAAAACGGTGACGGCAACGGCGGCGGTGTTGTTCGCCACGACGATCTTCCTTGCGGGAGGCATCATAGGCACATTCCATCACCTGTACTTCACGGGAACGCCCACAGCCGTGTTGGCGCTCGGCTCAGTATTCAGCGCGCTTGAGGTCGTACCGCTGGTGCTTATCGGATTTGAAGCCTATGAGAACCTGACTTTGAGCCGCGCGAAACCCTGGATAACCGCGTACAAATGGCCCATCTATTGCTTCGTAGCGGTCGCCTTCTGGAATCTCGTCGGCGCGGGACTGTTCGGCTTCCTGATCAATCCGCCTATCGCCCTCTATTACATGCAGGGATTGAACACCACCGCCGTGCACGGGCATACGGCGTTGTTCGGCGTGTACGGCATGCTCGGCATCGGCCTCATGCTCTTCTGCCTGAAGGGGCTTGCCGCGCGCAACGTGTGGCGCACGGGCGTGCTCAGCTTTGCGTTCTGGTCGATCAACATCGGACTGGCGCTGATGGTCCTGCTGAGCGATTTGCCGCGCGGCCTGCTGCAGACGTGGGCCAGCGTCAATGACGGGATGTGGCATGCGCGGTCGGCGGACTTCATGCACACGGGCCTCATGGACACGCTGCGCTGGATGCGCGTAATTGGCGACACGGTATTCGCGATAGGCGTGCTCGCGCTCGGCTGGTTTGTGGTGGGTCTCAAGACAGGCTGGTCCGTCACGTCGCAATCGGAACCGGCGTTCGATGCACCGGTAGATACAAAAGTGGCGATTCGGTCGAAGGCATGACAAGGCAACGCGCTGCATGATACAATAGTTCACTGCACATAAAAGATGACGTGGCTCCGGGCGGCACCGCTTCCCGGAGCCATACTTCTTGAGGTAGTCCAGGAACCATGGGGTCATCATGCACATACACCTAATCGAAGGCGAAGCGGGATGCCAGTTCGCGGTTGAACACGGCTGCGTCGCTATCGTCGTCGACGCGCTGCGCGCGAGCGCCACGGCTGCGATGCTGTTGCACGCAGGCGCGCGGCAGCTTCTTGTGGTGCGAACCGTCGAGGATGCCTTTGCCGCAAAACGCGAATTGCCCGGCGCGCTGCTCTTCGGCGAGCGCGGCGGTGTCCCGCCGGATGGCTTCGATTTCGGCAACAGTCCGCAGACCGTTGACGCCGCCACGGACCGCGACGTCGTGTTCACGACGACGACGGGCGCGCAGCGGCTCGTTGCGTGTTGGGGCGCGCAGGCCGTCTACATGGGAACAACGACCAACGCATCCGCCGTGATACACGCCGCACTGTCGCACAAGGCCGATGTCGTCATCATTCCGGCCGGGCTCTACGGCGACCCCGATTTCAATGCGCAAGAAGATTGGGTGGCTTCGGCCCACCTCGCCGCGATCTCGGGCTTGTCTCTCGGCGAGGGAAGCGACCTGAATGCATACTGGCATAGACGAATTGAAGATGAAGGAATCCCTCTCCTCTTCGCGAATGCCCCGCATGCAGAGAAGCTAAGGGCGGTCAATTTGGAGTCCGACATCGCGTGGTGCGCCCGCCTCGACGTCACCGATGCTGCACCGATGGTGATCGCCCGCACGGAATTGGGCGTTCTCGTTCACAACGCGACACGGTAAGCACCTGACGATTCGAAGTCTTCGTAAGCCGAAGGCAAGTTAGGAAACCCGCCCTCCGAAGTGCGAATCGTCCCTCGGCGGTGTGCCAGCGCTGCGAAGAGCCGCCAGGATGGCGGCGGTACGAGGCAAGACCATCAAACCCAAGAACTCAACATGCGGAGAAATTGGGCTTGACAACGGCTACACTTGTAGTCTATCATCTACCTTAGAAGCCGTTCAAGGAGGTTTGTACTCATGCCATCCCGAAATGATCTACCCGAAGGCCCAAAACTCTCCGATATGGAGTGGGAAGTGATGAAGCCCCTGTGGGAGCACGGGCCGATGGCGGCACGCGACATCTACGAGCGCGTCCCCGACACGTATGGCTGGGCCTATGAAACCGTCAAGACGATGCTAGCGAGGCTTGTGAAGAAGGGCGCGCTCACCTACGATCAGATTGGCAATTCGTTTCTGTATCGCCCCGCCTACACACGCGCGGAGATGACCCGCGAGGCGACCGGCTCCTTTATCCAGCGCGTCTTCGACGGGGCGCTGAATCCTTTTCTCGCTCATTTTGCGGAGCAGGCATCGCATGAAGAGTTGCAGGCGATAAGGCAGGAGTTGTCGCGTATCGAGAAGATGCGCCGTGAGGACAAATGACATGGACCACTGGATCGCTCTGTTGAATCGCGCCGGAGACTCCTGGGCATCGTGGATGCTGCACATGTCGTGGCAGGTTGCCTTGCTCGCGGTACTCGTGTGGCTGGTCTGCCGGGCATTGCACTATTCGGCGGCGCGTTTTCGCCACCTACTCTGGCTCACCGTGTTTCTGAAGTTAGTCCTACCCCCTATGCTGGGGACGCCGTGGTCGGCGGGGACACTCCTATCCCTTGCGCAGGCGCCTCAGATACAAATCGTCGAGACGGCCCCCATTACCTATGAAGGCGACGCGACAGCAGTCGACCAGACGATGCCCTCCGAATCAACCACGCCTGAATCAATCGCCCCGAATGTAACGGCTCCCGTGACTGCCGCTGCTGCCCCCACCCCCGAACTCCCGCCCGTTATTGCAGGTATCGCCTTGACGCGACGGGCGCAGGCCATGCTCGGATGGGCGTTAATGGGGCTGTTGTTCGGCATCGGAATCGCCGTTCAGTACCGGCGCTTCATTCGCAGACTGTTGAAGAGCGCGGCTATCGCGCCCGATGGGGTACAGGAGCACGTGCGGGCGCGCGCGGCGGAGTGGGGTGTGCGGAAGCCCATCCTCGTCATGCTTTCGAGTGTGATCGACACACCGACGGTCTTTGGCGTGGGGAGGCCGGTCATCTTACTGCCGGCGAATTGGGAAGGCTCATTCACACAAGAGGAACTGGCCAACATTCTCGCGCACGAAGTGGCGCACGTGAAGCGTTGGGATCTGCTAATCACAGGGTTCGCGGGGGTCTTGACCTGCGTGTATTGGTTTCACCCGGCGGTCTGGATCGCGAACCTATATCAAAGGAGGGAACGAGAAATGGCTTGTGACGATCTCGTGCTCGAATCGAACCGGGAAGCGGGCAAGGCGTATGCAGCGACCCTGCTGCGCGTGGCGGAACATTTCACGGGACGGGTCCCCGCCTTCGCGGGGTTCCTGGGATTGATTGAGCTCTCCGACAGCCTATTGCACCGCGTGCTTTCCGCGACGGACGCACGACGGCCACGGCGCCTGGGGTGGAAGACTGCGCTCGTTTTGGTGGCCATCGTGGCCATGCTTCCGATGGGCACATGGACGGCGACGGCCCAGAACGAAGCAACGCCGCAGGTATCGTCAGACCAAGCGGTGGACACAGAGATTCAACAGTCCTACTCCAAAGCGTCGCCGGAAATACAGGAGTACATCCGGTGGACGGCGCGTACCTTTGGCGGCAACGGACTCTGGCTACCGGAAAACGCATTCGAGAAGCTGACCGCGGAAGAGCGCGAACAGAAGATTGTGTATTGCGTCGATGCGTTGAGTGGCGAGTATGGCCGCCACTTGTGCGAAGCACTGGCCGCTGCGGGAGTGTTGAAGGACAAGCGCCTGATTCCAGGCGTGATGAAAGCGGCTACCTATCACCGCGACGAAGGGGACTACGATTGCCGGCCCAAGTGGATTGCCGTCGAGGCCGCGGGGCGTTTGGGCGACGAGTCCGTCGTGCCGCAGTTGATACGCTTGGTCGATCACGGCAACCAGAACACACGCATGTGGGCGCGCGCCTCGCTTGTGCGCCTGACGGGCCAGAACTTCAATGACGACAAGCAGGCCTGGGGCAAGTGGTGGAACGATAGCGGCAAGGAACCGAAGATCGATCTCGCCCAGTTGAAGCCATGGACACAACCTGCGGGCGTTGAGGCAGCTCCGGCGTCCAACACGCCGCCTCCCGGCTCGGAAGCGATTGAAGCCGAAATAACCGCGCACTATGCGAAGGCAAGCACCGAGGTGGTGGACTTTGTGCGCTGGACTGCCAGCAACTTTGGGCGGCGAGGCCTATGGTTGCCGGAGAACGCGTT
Source organism: Candidatus Hydrogenedentales bacterium (assembly GCA_041662805.1). GTDB lineage: Bacteria > Hydrogenedentota > Hydrogenedentia > Hydrogenedentales > SLHB01 > JAIBAQ01. Next base: position 5,082 of record JBAZRU010000201.1, read on the forward strand.
CGAGAGCCTGACGCCCGAGCAACGCGAAGAGAAGGTCAAGGCGTGCCTGGAAGTCCTGGATGGCGACTACGGCCGGCAACAATGTGAACCGCTTGCGGCAGCAGGTGTCCTCAAAGACAAGCGCCTGCTACCCGGCGTGCTCAAGGCCGCCACATATCATCTTGAAGGCCAGGACTACGATTGCCGCACAAAATGGATTGCAGTCGAGGCGGCAGGCCGTTTCGACGACGAGTCCGTGGTTCCGTCGCTGGTTCCGCTGGTCGATCACGGCAACAAGAATGTGCGCCTGTGGGCCCGCGCATCGCTTGTGCGATTGACGGGGCAGAACTTCGACGCCGACAAGCAAGCGTGGGGCAAGTGGTGGAATGATAGCGGCAAGGAGCCGAAGATCGATCTGACGCAACTGAAGCCATGGGTGCCACCGGCGGGAGCGGCTGCTCCGTCCCCCGAGCAAGCCCCTCCGGTAGTGGGGCAGGCGACTGTTCCCAGCGAAGCACAAGCGGTCGTCGACGCACTTCCTGGAGAACTCACGTTCAAGGCGACATACCACCACCGGAGTCGAGGCGGCGACCTCCCGATCCCGAGCACTCTATGGGTCAAGAAATCCGCCGATAAGGGAATAGTCGCGGCGACGTACATGCCATCCCCAATGAACACCACATATGTTGCCCATGTGGGAGAAACCGGCGGCGTGGCTCAGTACGACCTGTTTATTCAAGGCCGCGAGGGCGCGCCAGCGTCCAAGCAGCTTATGAAGCTGACTCCCGGGAAAGCAGAAGTCACGTATGAAGGCGGCGAAAAGAACGGGCAGACAGAGACGTTTGCGGTGCCGGAAGCAAACCAATTCCAGCCGAACTCCCGCCCGGACCCCTACGTGGGGCACATGGCCCTGGCGTTGCAGGGTCTGCCGATGAAAGACGTGGAACTCGCCTGCTACGACTGGGACAATTCGGGGAAAGGCATGGCAGCGTACAACTCGCGCGTGGAATACAAGGGCAAGGAAGACGTGAGTGTACCGGCAGGCGTCTTCAATGCCCAGCACTACGTCGAAACGCAAACCTCGTTCGGCGATACGTGGTTCAAGAAGCGCCCTGGTCATGTCACCGAATACTGGGCGCTGGACAATGGCGTGATGGTGCGTATTTTCCGGCATCGCGAGCCTTACGAAGTGATGCTGGCTTCGGTCGACTCGCCAGAAAAGTTGCCGGGATATGTAGGGAAAGCGCCGGAGACGCCGGCCGCTTCGAGCACTCAGCAGCCCCAAGTTGAACCAAACATCGTTTCGATCACGCCAGCTTTCAACGCGACTGAAGTGGACCCAGCCATCACGGAATTGAGCATCGTGTTCGACCAGGATATGGCCGGGGGATTCTCGTGGACGGGCGGCGGCGAGCAATTTCCGAAGACTACAGGCAAGCCGTCGTGGAAAGACAAGCGCACGTGCGTGATGCCAGTCCAACTGGAAGCGGGCAAGCTCTACCGCGTGGGGATCAATTCGAAGTCGCACCAAAACTTCCGCAGCGAAGCAGGGGTGCCGGTCGCGCCTCGCGTGCTCGTGTTTACGACAAAGGGCGCGGACCCATCATTGGTTGCGTCGTTGCAGCCGCCCAAGGTCGCGAAATGCGAGCCGGAGAACGGGGCCAAGGGCGTGAGCGCTGCGCTGGACAAGATTACGGTCACCTTCGATCAGGCGATGGGCGGCGGCTTTTCGTGGACCGGCGGGGGCGACGACTATCCCGAAGGTACGGGGTCGCCGAGTTGGAGCGAGGACAAAAAGACGTGCACCCTTCCCGTCAAACTCAAGCCGAATTGGACGTACCACATCGGACTGAATAGTCCGCATCACAACAATTTCCAGAGCGCGAACGGGGTTCCCTTGGAGCCCGTAGCGTACAGCTTCAGCACGGGCAACTAGAGGTTCGCAGTCCACACACCACGAGACCCGCGACGACATGCGTTGTCGCGGGTTTTGTGTTAGGGAGATGGTTTCAATTCGCGTTCACGTTGAGCCTGACTATCCAAGGCCAGGCAATCGGGCTGTATAGCCCGGCCCAATCATCGCTCATTTTCGGCAGCCCTGTTCGAACTGGCGAATCACGGCAGCCAGCTCGTTGAACATCCGATTGGGAAACTGCTTGGTCTATTTGCCTTCCGCACGAGCAGGAAGCGACACGGGCATTTCCTAACCTATCGTCGTGAGAGTGCCGACTTGACCAGCTTCGCGGGGCCCCAAAGGTGAACGGCCTGGAGCGTCTGCTTGACGCGATGGCGCCGTCGAACGCGCGCCGCACGCTCTTCGAGTTCCTTCACGTCAATCAGAGTGTCTCTGCGCTCGATATCGACGTCGAACCGGTCGTGCGTGAGTCCGAGGTCGTGAGCGTGTGCCAGCAATCGGTTGGCACGGTCGCAACGGACTTCATAGGTATTGGAGCCGTCGCGCGTGTACCACGAGATGTGGCGATCTTTCTCCTGTTTGACCACGTCAAATTCGTCGAGATGGTCCCACAGATAGGAGTGGTCCAAATTGAGCGTGGCCACGCTGACGATTCGCGCGACTTTCGGGGCAACCTTCGTGATGAACCGCAGGGTCTGCTGGAAGTGCTCCTCCGTCTCACCGGGAAAGCCCACGATGAGATTGAGTTCGATCGCGATACCTGCCTCGCATACGGCGCTGATGAACCACTCCGCCTCCTCGACCGTAAACCGCTTGTGCATGAACCGGAGCACGTCGGGGCTGCCGGACTCCAAGCCAATCACCGCCGACTTCAACCCGGCCTTGTGCGCCTTGTGCATCAGTTCGATGTCCATATTGCCGCGAACGGCCAGGTTCCCCCCCCAGGGACGGTTGAAGTTGTTTTCGAGGAGGATGTCGCACAAGCGGTCGAGGTTCCCGTAATGGCCGTTCATCAGCGGATCATTGAAGCCCACGAAGTTAATATTTCGCCGGGCTTTGTGGTAGAGCATCTCTTCGGCGATGTGCTCGGCGGATCGCTTGCGGTACCGGCACTCGGCCCGCACGATGTCGTTGCAGAACGCGCATTGGTTGACGCAGCCGCGGCTCCCCATAATGCTCACAGAACGGCCGGGGAAATGGTCCCAGTTGACGTCCTCGTAGCGCGGCCACGGGAATTGATCGAGATTTTCGATAAGATCGCGGTCGCCGTTATATTCCCATCGGCCGTTGCCGCAGGTGAAGGTACCTAAATTCCGGTTCAGGCCGTTGGTGAGGATATCCAGGAGCGTCAACTCGCCTTCGCCGCGCACCACCGCATCGCAGGCGTCTAGGGGGACTTGATCGTCCGGATCCTCGGGGAAGTATATGCGGTGGCCGCCGAAAAGGATGATCTTGTACGGATCGAGCTTGCGCAGGCGCCGGGCCAGTTCGATGCTAAAGCGGATGTTGGTCTCGGTCAGCGTGAAGCCGACCACCGCAGCGTTGATTTCGCGCAGGTCGATCTGGTCAAGAAAAAAGTCCAACGGCCGGGTCTTCCAGAACTGGTGCTGTTGATTGTCGGTCCATAGTTCCGGCGCTGGGCTGCTCGAATAAAGGCGGATGTTGTAGTCTAGGAACTGCACCGAGAACCCCCGGGAGCGTACGGCCTCGATCAAGTACGCAGACGCGGTCCAAGGCACGCTCACACCCCAGCGCGGGCAGAACACCATCGCAAAGTCGTATGCATAAGGATGCGATTGCATCTGGAGCAAGCCCTCCGTCGTGGGTGCCGGTCGATCCCATCCATCGGACCGCCGAAACGCGGCTTCCGCCCTCTGCGAGCCGCAACTCCTTCATCTGTTGCCTGAAACAAGCAAACACGCGCATCTTACTGTATAACGCGCACCAGTCGCAATGCCCGAATTGACTCCTGGGCTCAGGGCGAACGCATCTAAATCCATCGCAATGGTACAAGGAAGGTAAAAGAGCTAGAGTACTTCAGCACAAGAACGGAAAGCCCATCTATCGACATTCTCTTACCAATGAACAGACACGAAGAAGATCGCAATCCTGAAGAGCCTCGCAGCCCGCGCTACCCGAAGGGTTCAAAGATCTACCATTGGGGAGCCTGGGAACTCCATGCCAATGGCAAGGACACGTTGGATGAGACAGACGCAGTCTACCAAGAGGCCATTGCTGCATTGCCGGATTGTCCCGAGCTAATTGGGAACTACGCGATCTTCTTGCATCACAGGCTCAAGGACTACGATCATGCGTGCCAGGTTTACGAGAGAGCCCTTGCCGTCGCTCCCACGCACGCCCACAATCTTGGGGCATACGCGGTCTTTCTAGAAGAGATTAGGGGCGACTTCGACGGCGCCGAGGCGGTCTTTTCCAGAGCCCTTGACGCCGATCCAAGTCACGCGATCAACGTGAACAACTACGCGCGCTTTCTGCTTTACGTGCGCAAGGATGCCGCCCGCGCGCGACAGGTTTTCGAAGAATCGATAGAACACAGTTCCGAGAACGCCAGTCTACTAGCCAGTTTTGCTCACTTCCTTCAGACCGAGCTGAATGATCTTGATATGGCGGAAGTGCATTACGAGAAAGCGGCGGAAGCCGCGCCATACGACGACGCAATCCTCGGCGACTTCGCGCTGTTCTTGCACGAGGTACGTGGCAAGTTCGACCGCGCACAAGAGCTCTACGAGAAAGCTGAAAGAGAAGACCCTGACAACGCCAGCAACTTGGTCAACTACGCGTTGTTTCTGAGCAACATACGGAAGGACTTCGTCAAAGCGAGGAGCTACTTCGAGCGCGCACTCCTTATCGCCCCGGACAATGCCAGCTTCCTCGACCACTTTGCGACCTTCCTGCACGTGGATTCGGGGGAATTGGCGCTCGCACGCGAAGTCTACGAACGAGCACTCGCGATCGCGCCTGAGGATGCGAATACGATGGGGAACTGCGCCAAGCTGCTCTTTCAAGTCGGCGATACCAAGCTTGCTCTTGAGAGACTTGAGTCTGCCGAGACGAATACGCCATCCACGGATCTGGCACTACACGTGGAACTGTGCTTCTACCGTTTGGCTCATGACTCCGGTTCTTGGCCGAATGCCCTGGGGCGCATGCGAACGCTAATTGAAAAGGGCGCGCGTTCTCCCAATTGGCCATTGGAGGACACCATCGAGCGCGCGAT
>JBAZRU010000202.1:0-10211 GCA_041662805.1 Candidatus Hydrogenedentales bacterium
TCAACCTCTACGAATGGGATATCACTACATCCGAAGAAAAGGAGTCGCGCTGCAGTATGCCTTCTCTCTACTACGAGAACTCGCTACAAAACAAAAGGCTCCAAACTGGGGATGAGTCAGGTTATGCTGCGCCGCGCTCGGCGATCGCGGCGCTACCGTTTGCCCGAAGGCGACGGATATCCCAAGGTCTGCATTTCGTATCGTCTCCAAAAGGCACATTGCACAAACACGCAAGCGTGCCTGTGCAATGTGCGAAAAAGAACTCTTCCGAGCAGACGAAATTAGGCGTTTAGCAGCCGGGTCATTCTCTCGCGGAGGTCCGTGAGGTAGGCCTCGTCGCCGCCGCCCAGTTCAGCAGTCCCGAAACCTTGATAGCCAATTTCTGCGAAGGCCTTGCGGATTTCCGGCCAATTGACGTCGCCTTCTCCGAGATTGGGCCACGAGCTATCGGCTTTCTTGTATTCCTTGACGTGGACTTTGTAGATGCGTTTGCCAAGCGTGCGAATCCAATCTTGCGGTTCCGCGAATTTCACGACGTTTGCGACATCGAAGTAGGCTCGCACCCATGGGCTATTGAATTGGTCGACGAACTTAGCCATTTCATTCGCATCGAGCAGGAAGTTATTCCAGACTTCTTCGATGCAAATAATCACCTTGAGTTCTTCGGCGATGGGGATCAAGGTGCGTATATGCTTCTCCGAACGTTCCCATGCTTGTTCATACGTGACTTCGCCCTTTACGACACCGGGCACCAATAGGATGCAGTCGGCGCCCATGGCGTTTGCGGAACGCAGGGCCGATTCCACCTTGGCGCGTGCCGCCTCCTGTTTGGAAAGATCGGGATCGGAGAGCGCTGGGTCCCAACCGCCGTAGATGACGGAGTGAATTGGGACACCGGCCGCCTTGGCCAGTTCGCCACGCTTCTTCGCTGCGGCGAGATCGTCGACAGGCTCCGATTCGATGCCCTCGAAGCCGCACTTCTTTGCCAGCTTGAACTTGTCTTCATCCGACAAGTCCTTCGGCAGCATTCCATAGATGAGGGCCATCTTGAAGGGTTTGGCGGCGGACTGCTCGGCGGCAGCGGCCTGGAACAGCGAGCTTGCCATCCCGGCGCCCGCGGCAAGCGCCGCCGTTTGCATCATGAAGTCTCTTCGTCCGATCGATGAACTGCTCATTCTCATGGTTCCTTTCCTAGAGCCTGGCTAAGCCGGCAGTACCCACGGTTTGCGATATTCAGGCGTTACAAGGGCGTTTGCTTCCGGGTCGTTTGCGATTTGTCCCGTTTGGGCGTCCCAATGGACTTTGCGTCCAATCTTATACGAAAGGTTGCCCAAATTCAGAGCGATTGCGAGGGGCAAGTGTTTCTCGACGTCGCAGCTCGGCAGCGTTCGCGAACGGATTGCCTCCAGGAACTCTCGGGGATGCTCGGGAATCTTGCCCACATCCGGCGCGGGAATCTGGACGCCGTCGAGCCGGTCGCCCTCGGGGACGATCCAATACTCGTCGTAGTCGGCGCACAGCGTGGCTTTGGTGCCCTGGAAGATGATGCCAAGCCGACGCGTGAGGTTGTTCTTGCCTGGCTTCTGGAAGGCTTGTCCGAAACTGTTGCCGCACGAGTTGGACCAGGTCATGATCATGCCCGGATACTCGAATACCGCTTCCAAGGTGTCGGGAATCGTGCTGATGTCCTTCGTGACGAACTTGCCGCCGACGGCGGATGCCGATAGCGGCTGCCCCAATTCGAGCGCCCAGACGGGAAGGTCGATGATGTGCGGTCCCATTTCATGGAGCCAGCTTCCGTCGAGGTCCGCGAAGTAGCGGTGTTGGCCGGCCTTGAAACGCGCCTCGTTGAACGGCGTCAACGGCAAGGGTCCGCACCACATATCCCAATCGAGTCCGGCAGGGGGAGGGGTGTCCGGTGGAGAGCCGATCCCGTCGGGAGCTTCGTTGAGGGCCAGACCTGTTCGCACGCAGGAAATAGGACCGAGGATTCCAGAGCGGACGATTTCCACGACCTTGTGATAGTTCGAACTGGCGTGAATCTGAGTGCCAACTTGCGTTACGCGGTTGTTGGCGCGCGCCGCTTTCACCACGGCGAGCGATTCCCCCGGCGTCAATGCCAAAGGCTTTTCGCAGTAGACGTCCTTGCCCGCTTGACACGCGGCAATCGCAATTAACGGATGCCAGTGGGGAGGCGTCACGACGAACACCGCGTCGAGTTCGGGCATCTCGAGCATTTTGCGATAGTCGCTGAAGCCTCTGGGCTTGGACGGGGTCGAGGCAATTGCCTTATCGAGGTGCGGCCGGTACAGGTCGCACATCGCCGTGATCCGGACGTCTTTCTGTCCGTTCAACCATTGGACGTGGGACATTCCCCGGCCCGCAACGCCGACGATACCGATGTTGATGCGATCATTCGCTCCAATGACCCGTCCTGTCGCGGGCGCTGCTACCGCCGCTGGGGCCTTCTTAGCCACCTCAACGGGCTTGGGGGTTGTAGCGCATCCCGCGCCCAGGCCAGCGCCGATTGCGGCCCCGGAACTTGATTTCAGAAACTGGCGTCTTGAGATGCTCTTCATGCTTTTGCGATCTCCGTTGGGCGTGGTTGGCAGATTCGAAGTAGACTACGCGAGCATGAGGGAATGATCAAGGCGGTGCATGATCGTCGTTGCACGGCTATAATCCTCTTCCGATGTCGCAACTACTCGTCACCACAATCAATCGCACTTGCCCTACGACGGAATGCTCCGGATACGTCTACACCGTCGACGCGACGTTGCGCCGTGTCTTGGCGAGGCACCCGATTCCTGAGGCCGGGATGCGCGAGCTCGATCCGAACCCGCGCGGGGGGATGCGCGGGGGACGGGGAATCGCTGTGCGCGATGGGGAAATCTTCGTGGCCAATTTCGATACAGTCTATCGCTATGACAGGTCCGGTGGTTTCACGCCGTTCGTCTCTCACCCGAGTTGCTCGGACATTCACGAAATTGCCTTCAAAGGGGACTTGCTGCTCGTGACTTCGACGCGCAATGACCTTCTACTCGCTTTCGATGAGGACGCAAACCTTGCAAGACATTACAATGCCCGCGCATGGTCTGGCGTTCGTGAACGCCTGGGATGGGAGGAGCCGAACCGTTTCGAGGTTAAAAGTATCTATAGCGGGCGTATCGATTTCCGCGACCCCACATCACACGACAAGGCCTCTTGCGATACCGCGCACGTAAATAGCGTGTGTGTCTGTCCCGATGGTGAAGCGCTGGTCACAATGGGGCTTGTTGTCACCAACCCTGAAGCAAATGAGGGAAAGGCGGCAGTCGTTCGACTTCGCGATGGTGCGTCGCCGGAAGTCATCTATGTGCAGAAGGACACCACTGTCGCTATTCACAATCTATTGATTCAGCCCGATGGCACGCTGCTTTTTCTCGATACGGGTGGGGGCGCGTTGGTTCGCCTCAATCGCGATACTGGAGCATTGCTGTCACGGAGTCCTTTCCCATCTCGCTATCTTCGCGGACTCCATAGATTCAACGATGGCCGCCTTGCGATTGGCGACCAGAACTCCATTCTGCTCTACGATCCCGCCGTGCCGAGTCCTTGCTCGCGAATCTTAATTTCGGCCAATCCTCGAGAGTCGGTTCACTCGATTGCGACGATCAAGGACACATGAAGGATGTAGAAACAGTGTGCGCGCAGGGTACCACGTGCGCCCCTGCGCGCAAGCAACGGATGATGGTGCGGCTGGTTTATGAAAGGATTCGGATTGCCGTGGCGTCCACCGTACTGTCTGGATTCAGAAGGCCATCGACTTGCACCGTGAGGCCCACGAGAAGGTCGGCTTCCGTGCCTGTAGGAGTGTCGGTGTCTGCAAGCAAGAAGACTGAAGCGCCCGAATAATTCACGGTGGTTGAAATATCTCCCGAAACAAGCGTAAGCGAATCGGCATCCATCTCGATGCTTTCAATCACGCCCTCAAGCGCGACATCCGCGGACTGGACGGTGATGTCGGCGCGCAATTGCGGGGTCAGGACGTAGCCGCTGTTTCCATTCTGCACAAGGTGGATCCCGCCAAAGTCCAATAGAATCAGACTGTTTTGGCCCTCCGGGAGCTCAAAGCTCTTGGAGATGAACAAGTGACTGTTTGCGGTGAGGTGGATGTCCTCAATGACCGTGTCGGGATCGGACTTGAGAATCAGGCGGGGGTCATCAATCTCGATGCGGATTTTGGTGTAGAGACCGGCTGGCACCGAATCGGTGGCTATCAGCGAGGAAAGTCCTGTCATCGTGAGATCGAGGAGATCGATGTCTTGTGCACCGTCGAAGACGACCACTTTGCTGGTGCCTTGCGCCTTGTCCCCTTCGTCATCCGCCGTGCCGGCGTAGTCCAGGGAAACTTCGGTAACGGTCACGACCAAGCTTTGCACATCGTTGATGTCGACGACAGCTTTTTCAGTGTTCAGCGAGGCGAGAATCGCGGATGCGACTTTGTTCTCGCTGCTGGAGAAGAGGACCGTGATTCCTGATTTCCCGGAGGCCGGAGCGGGACATCCCGAGATGAAAAGGCCACACGTGGTGAAGACGACGACGGCCATTACATAGCGAACGCCCGAGTTTTCAATTTTCATAGCTTCTTACTTCCACACCCCGAAAGAGAAATCAAAGCACTGGCGTCCCTGCCACGTCTCACAGAGTCATTGTCCCCGGGATCTTGGAATGTGTCAAGGAAATCGCGAATTTCGCACGAAGGTTCAGAATTGATCTTCGCGCAGCCCGAACGAAGGCTCTTAATGCGTTGCCAAAAGTGCTTTTCTGTGTCTGTCAGGCGCGTTCGTGAGGACTCAGCATGACAGTTGGTTCCGCTATTCCCGCTGCAATGTCACGGGACCAAGCAGTCCTGATTCGAGCAACGCCATCTCCTTTGGGAAGCGCACGTTGGTCGTAGTCAGGCGCTGGGCCTCAGGCAATGCGGCGTCCCCAATCACGCGATTCGGCCACAGGTTCACCACACTGATTTCGAGACGATTGCCCTTTGCTTTGATCGCCGACGTGATATCCACTCGCCACGGCGCTGTCCATACAACTCCGAGGTCTTTGCCATTCAAGCGGACCTCGGCCACGTTCATGACCTTGCCCAAGTCGATGAAGAGGCGTTGCCCTGAGGCAAGCAGAGATTCATCGAAATCGAATTCTATTCGATAGATCGCCCTGCCCGAGTAGTGTGTGATGCCGGTCTCTGGGCGCTGGCTCCAATCGGTCAATGTCTCGAAGACGACTTCTTCAGGCCCGCCCCACTTGGGATCGAATGCTACATTCCAAGGACCAAGTAACTCTTGAACTTGATGGAGTTGAAGGTCATTCCTGCGGACACTGTCTGCCATATCGCCAGTTGCGTTATGTCGAAACACGACAAACATCGACGCATACGGCGCAAACTCTAAGGGGACTGTGGTGCGTCCGTCGGGCTGATGTGTAGCTTGGGCCATCCGCGTCCCACCAGACACTGGGTCCCACAGCTCTGGCGCTTTGCCTGACACGCGAAACGTGCAGTCTCCATGAAACCATTCGCCGGCGGGGTTCGCGACAAAGTAGATCTCGGCGTCCGGCGTGGTGCGATGAATGAAGCGAAGACTTCCTGCCGAAGGTTCTGGGGTAGTTTCGAAGTCGGGGGAGAGTCCTCTCGTCTTCAGGACCTCATCGAGCGTGACGCCGCAGAATATGTTTCCCTTCCCCAAAGGATGGCTCGTGACGTTCTTTCCATCGCAGTCGCCCCAGATCTGACCCGCGAGTGTGCTGGCCTCTTGGTCGCACGCGGGGAAATTCGCAAGACCTGGAGCGCGGGTAGGACGCGCACCAACGACGGAAGCCCCAGCTTCAACCAATATCTTGAGACGTTGGAGAATCTCGGGAGAAAGTTCCAGGTCCTGCGCAAGCGCAAGTACCCCATACGAAACACCGTCCGGCAACACGAGCCGGCCGTCTTTCACGTCAAGACGATGAAGCAAGACATCGGCGTTGATAGCATCGAAGTCATACCCATGAGAGATTGCGGGGGCGATAAATTCCTTTGAAGGGACGTACGTTGTGACGCCTTCTCCGTAGAACCAGCAAATATCCGCGAAGGACTTGCCTTGTTGCAACAGGTACTGGCATCGCGCGAGGTACTCGAAGAAAGTGCGGCTCTGCTCCCACCAAGTGATGTTGCGGTCGAAATGCGTCCCCGCTCCGTATTGCCAGCCGGGCTTGATGTCGAGGCGCGGCTGATGCGTGTATTGGTGAAAGACCATGCGGTTGAGTCCATTGCAGAAGGCTTCGTCGCCGGTTGGCTTCAACGAGGCAGGGTATTCGAGCCAGTGGTTCCATGAAGTGAAGGCTTCGGCTTGCACGATGCTTCGGCCATAGGTGTGTGCTGCGGACGAGACGGTCTTGATCACGTTGCCCCATTGATTGAACTGAGACATGATGTCCGTGCCGTGCCAGAATTCGCCCATCGTGATGTCGTTCTTGCCCGCGCATTGCAGCCCGTCGATGTGCGGCCACGGATAGGTGCCATATCCCGTTTCACTGTGCACGAGCATGCCGTGTTCGTGACCCAATTCTGCGAACCGTCCGAAGAAGCGTTCCGCGATGAGGTCCCCGACCGTACGCCGAAAATCCCAGAGGAATCGGTTCGTGACCGAGCGGCTATCCACAATCCGCCGAGCCATCGCGGGGAGATAGGGGAGGAGGTCATAGCCTCGGCGCGCTTTGAATTCTTCCCTGAAGTCTTCCACCCACGTCGGTTGTTGCCCGCGCACATCGGCCCCGACTTCGTAGCTGTCAATGTGCAGATACTTGAAGCACTGCGCACCCACCTCGCTGGCGTCGGCCAATAGCGGCTCGGCCGTTGCCTTGAAGTGCGTCTCGATTCCCTTCGCGCTGAGCATGTCGGATTCATACCCCACGACCGTCGTGCCGCACCGCGTGCGTTGACCGACCACGGTGTAGCCGAATCGCAACACCGTCCATCTGCCGGGCGGAACATCCCACGTGAGCTGCCCGCGTTCGTCGACCTTCGCGGTCAAATCGACGACATCACTCGGGTAACAATCGAATTCCTCCTTGCTGTCGGGGTATTCCTCCCGGAGAACGGCAGGGCCTTGGCGCGGATAGTCCCAGAAGCTGCGGTTACCAGACTTGAACGGCCACCACTTGATGCCGTGTCGCGGCGCTGCAACATCACCCTTGCGGAGTATCGAGAACTCGGAGATTTGCACTGGTGCGGTGGTTGACGATTTGATCAAGAGCCGGAATCGGCGGCCGTGGACTTCTGGGAATTCTATGACGGATGCCTCGCCTTTCGTCATCGCGAATTGCGCTATCGTGGAGAGGGTATCGGCATCCATGCCCACTTGCAGCTCGCATTCGCCTGGAATCCCATCAGGACCAGCCGCGATGTACGCGCCACAGGCCGAGAGCGGCTCTGCGAATTCGAGGGTGAGCCATGCAGGCTTCTCTACGGAAGGCGCGTCCTTTCCGGAAGTCCAGAACGTATCCGGATCATTGTCTACTGCGTCATCCGGAGGGAAGTTCCATTCGTCGCAGTATCCGCCCAGCGTAGAGCTCGTGGTGACCTTGGCGGGAGTGAGGGGTTGGGCGGCCTTTTCAGGGAAAGCGACGACTATGCAGTCGTGATAGAAGTTGTCCAGGCTTGGGGGGAGCGGCAGACTTCGCTCGACTTTGCCAGGACCGTCTATCTGGAGTTCCGAGTAGACAAGTTTCTTGTTGGCGCACTCGGGAGTGATCCACGGTCCGCCGGCGTCCCACCCGTCGCAGAGGTTGACACTCACTTCCATCCTGAGCTTGTCCGCCTCGCGCAGGGCGTGCTTGAATAGGTCATGCCACTCAGGGCTCAAGAACTTTGGACCGGCTTGGCCCTCGCCTCCGCCCGCGTTGAAAATCAAGACGCCGTTGATGCCTTGACGCTTCATCTCTTCGAGATCTTTGGTGATGCCCTCGCGCGTCACGTTGCCATTCAGCCACCACCAATAGACCCAGGGCTTGGCGCTGTCGGGAGGATGTAGAAAGAAGGAGGCCGGATCCTCGGCCTTCTTTGCCGCAAGCGCGGGCGCTGTAAGCAAGATGATGCTACTCAGTACAAGCGCAATGATCTTCGGCATGGCTCTGCTCCTACCCTTTACACAAGCGGCTCCAGAGGTCAGATGATATACTGAGGGAAAGCATACAGGAGAGCCTGGTCATGGAAATACCTGTTAGGACCAAGACGTACTCCATCCTTGACTGGTATGTGTATCGCCGCGACGCGCATGCCATCGTCTACCGCCCCAGCCTGACCACGCTCCTCAAGCGCCTTCAGTATCCGCTGTTTGCAGGGCTCTTCAGCGTGGGCGTGTGGTATCTCTCACGAGATACTTCTGTGCGCTCGCTGGACGGCATTCTCTTTCGCGACCTTGTCCAAGGCCTGATCGTGCTTTTGTGTGCGCTAGGGGCCTTGCCTGTGCTTGCGGCCCTCATCGAAGAGTTGCGCATTGGCTGCGACGCAGGGAGGAATCTGGTCATCCGCAAGCGATCACTTTGGTCCACGGCGATTGCGACTCCTATCTCGAAGGATTCTGTGCTTACGGTGTGCGCTCGCGAAGCCCTGGCACGCGTGAGAAGGCGTGGCCCGCTACGCTCAACCGGGTACACATGGACCGTGACTTTGACAGCAAATCCGATCATGCAAGGAATGGAAGCGATTTGTCTTGAGTTCCTCCTGGACCACCAGCAGCAACGGCCTCTAGAGAACCGGCCCTTTCCACCGCGCGTGCAGGAGTTTGTCGATGCGGTGAGCGCAATAACCGGCGTCCGGGTCGATCCCATGCCCACGATTGCCGACGCACAGCGGACGGCGCGAGGTTGGGCAACTAGCCGCCGTGTTTCGTTTCCTTCGGTGCAAGTGTCGAAGCGGGAGATCCCCGTGGATGAGCTACCTCCGGAAGTCCGCGCGAAAGTCCAGGCCTTGGTGGAGGATGCGCAACAAAAAAGAGTCTCCGGCTTCACGCAAGCGACGACGCTGCACCAGGAGTTCAAAGTGATGGGGAAGGACGGCACTGTTCGAACCTATGGGTCGTTGGAAGAGCTTCCGCCCGAAATCCGCGCGACAATCGAGCGTTTCGGAAGCGGCGGCAACGCACGGTAGACGGAGTGCCAGTCCCATTGGGAAGACATCGTTATTGCCGTAACCCGCGAAGTGCAATTGTGAGTTCCTTCATCTACGTGATTCTTCGAGTGGCGGAACCGCGATCATGCCGCGTAGAATAGGAGGAGATTGACGCGCAATCCTCCTGAGGACCACATGATTCATACCGATTCCCTTTCAAAGCGCTTTGGCTCGAACTTGGCCGTAGACAATCTCAATCTGCAAATAGCCGAGGGGGAGTTCTTCTGCTTTCTGGGGCCGAACGGCGCAGGCAAGACCACCACAATCAAGATGCTGACGGGCCTCATCAAGCCGACCTCGGGACGCGCCTTGCTTGGAGGGCTGGACATTCAGGTGGACCCAGTCAAGACAAAAGGGCTGCTCGGATACATCCCAGACACGCCGTTCCTGTACGAGAAGCTGACAGGTCGCGAGTTCATGAAGTTTGTGGCTGGGTTGTATCAACTGTCTCAATCCGCCATGAATGGAGCCTCTGATGAACTGCTGGAATTGTTCGAAATCCGCCATGTCGCCGACCAATTGATCGAGCACTACAGCCACGGCATGCGCCAGAAGCTCTCGTTCGCTTCGTGCTTTCTGCATTCCCCCAAGATCGTCATTGTGGATGAGCCGTGGGTGGGCCTCGATCCCAAGAACATCCGGTTCGTCAAGGACTACCTGAAGCAGAAGACACGCGAGGGCCTGACGGTATTTATGTCGACCCATTCGTTGAGCGTCATCGAAGACGTGGCGGACCGCATCGGGATCATCTACCAGGGCAAACTGCTGCATACCGGGACGCTGAAGGAAATCCTCGCGTTGGCGACGAATCCGGGATCGCTTGAAGATGTCTTTCTCGAATTGACCCGGGGTGCCGACGAATGACGCGGTTTGGCGCTTTGATGTGGGCAAAAATTCGCATCTCGCGAAATCAGATTTCCTCGGTTAAGAACGAATCCAAACTGAAGATCGCCGTGGTCTCCGTTTCGGCGTTGGTGCTGTGGCTTGGCGCATACTGGGCGTTTTGGGAAGCGTT
>JBAZRU010000203.1:0-997 GCA_041662805.1 Candidatus Hydrogenedentales bacterium
CGTGCCTCCGCGCTGCAAGTGGCCGATAACGGTCACTCGAGAATCCTTGAACTCCGACTTCTCCGCAATTTGCTTTGCCGTCTCGAAGGCGCTGCCCGCCTCGTCGCCCTCCGCGACAACGATGATCGCGGAACGTTTGCCAACCGCTTGCCCCGTGCGTAGATGCTGCACGATTTGGTCGATGTCCGTTGTGCTTTCGGGTACGAGGATTTCCTCCGCGCCCCCGGCTATGCCGCTCATCATGGCGAGATACCCGCTGCGGCGTCCCATGACTTCAACGAAGAAGATCCGGTCGTGCGACATCGCGGTATCGCGCAAGCGGTCGATGGCTTCCATTGCCGTGTTCAATGCCGTGTCGTATCCGATCGTGTAGTCGGTGCCGCCGATGTCATTGTCGATTGTGCCGGGCATCCCGATGCACCTTATGCCGTGCTCGGAATGCAGCGCCAAGGCTCCGCGATACGAGCCGTCTCCGCCCACAACGACCAGGCCTTCGATGCCGTGCTTGCGCAAAGTGTCCGCTGCCTTCGCGCGTCCTTCGGGTTCGAAGAACGGCTTGCACCGCGCCGTGTGAATAATCGTGCCGCCACGATTGATAATTCCGCTCACGTCGCGCGGCCCCAACACACGGACCTCGTCGTCGATGAGTCCCTGATAGCCGCGGTATATGCCCCAGACTTCGAGCCCGTGATACGACCCCGCGCGAACCACCGCGCGGATTGCCGCGTTCATTCCGGGCGAGTCGCCTCCGCTCGTCAATACGCCAATCTTCTTCATATGGAATCCCCCATGACGGTAGATGATGCCGTCGAAACTGTCTTCGCCGGGTATTCTACTCAATCCTGCAAGTGCGACGCTCGGAGGGCGGGTTTTCCAACCCGCCTTTTTTGATTCATCAATTGGCGGACAAAAAAGTCCGCCCTCCTATTGCTGCTCGGGCGCAGGCGCGGGGGCAGGCGTGCTGAGCGGCGCTGCCTTGGCCGCGAACTCAAGCGAA
>JBAZRU010000203.1:1007-6816 GCA_041662805.1 Candidatus Hydrogenedentales bacterium
TCATCAATTGGCGGACGAGTATGCCCGCCCTCCCATTGGCTGCTATTGCGGCGCGGGTGCAGGCGCAGGCGCAGGCGTGCTGAGCGGCGCCGCCTTGGCCGCAGACTCAAGCGAACGCGCGCGCCATTCGGCAAGCGAGGCCACGCCGGTAGCTTCTATTTCGCGCCCTTGCTCCACCAAGCTCTTGGACTCGGACATGAGCCGGCCCACTTCCGCCAACAGCCAATCGGCCCGCTCGTGCGTGTTGTTCGTGCCGCCGGAACCGGTCAGGTATTGCGACTGGTATTCGCCGCAGCGGTCCAACGTTGCTTGGAGCACCTCCAAGAATGGCTCGCCCGCTTCTTGTTCCAACACGCACAAGGTGCGCACAAGGCGCGACATCGACGCCATGGCAGGCACAGCCACTTCCTTGCCGAGCTTGCCCTCGTGCCACATTTGTTCGAGCACGGGAAACATGCGCAGGATGGCGAAAAAATTGAGCCGGTCGGGTTTGCCGCCTTTAATCGAAGCGATTGATTGCATGATTGCCATCAACTCGGACGGAAGCCCTTCCTGGAACGGCTTCGTGCCAACGAAGGTTTGGGCCTCGCGCCGCGCCATGTTGCGCGCCGCCTTTGTCAATATGTCGCCCCCCTCGCCGGTCAGGTAACGCGGTTGCGTTGTCACGTTAAGCGCATATGCGTCGTCCTTCGCTTCAGGTAGCGCAACGGAGTTGTTCACGGCATCCGTGCAGGCAACCTTCGTTGCCTCGCCCACGCCTACGGACACATCCGAGCCATCGCCGGATGTCCAGATCGCGAGCGTCCACGTAGTGCCCGTGCGAAAGACAAAGGCGTCCACGTCTTTGGGCATCTCCAACGGCCCGACATATTGCGCGGCGCCAAGCCGGTTCACCAGCGCCGCCAGGTAGACATAGCCGTCGCGGAATTGTCCCTCGGTGAACAAGAGCGCTGGCTCAAGGAAGCACAGGCGCGCCCCTCCCGCCAAGTTGCGGATGCAGTTTTGTGCCAGCGCGGGTCCCGGATCGCTCCCCTGCACATCAGCCCCCACCCCCAATACGTTCGTGGTGAACCCTTCATACCCGAGCGATTCGGCCGCGACGCGTAGCACGCTCAGGTTGTCGCTCGTCAACGTTTCGCTCCGCATTACCGCGGAGGTCGCGTACTTCCCAGCCCCGTTGCCGAGAAGCGCTGCGACATCCTCTGCTCCCGCGACCACCGGCATGACGGGCGCACGGGAGCCACCGCGCCGCACTGCCTCCGCAATCACGTCGAAGGCTACCTGGCTGTCGGGGATGGTCACGATCCACGCGGCGACTTTGTCGAGCAGGGTGCGCGCAAGCTGTTCACACCGTTCCGCGGCGTTGGGCGTTTTGCTCGTGTCCACCAAGAGCGAGACCAGACACCCGCTCTTAACTGCGCGGTCGACTGTCTCCTCGACGTGGGGATCGTCCGCGTTCAGGCAGATCTGTCGCACGGGTATGCCTTGAATGGCTACCGTCGTCTTGTCGCCGGCATCTAACAGATGAACGCCGATTGGGGCAACCAGCTTGGCGTTTGGCCTATCAATGCGGCAGTAGACGAGGTCGAATTCGGCCGGTTGGCCGTTGACGGTCAGGGCAAGGTGCGTTTGAAACCGGCCGCGGCCGGGCGGTGCGCCTTCGACTTGGTGCCAGTGGGTTCCTTGCGCGCGCAGGGCAATGGCCGGCAGTTCGACAACAACCGGCTTCTCAAGAGGCCCTGTGAAGGTGACTTCTCCGGAAATCTTGAGGTCAGTCTCCGCACTTGCCTTGAGTTGCAGTATCAAAGGATCATCCACGTAGACGAACGGAATCGGCTGGTCCGGTGCAAGGCTCACTTCGATCATGGGCGCGGATAGCAGAAATAGCAGGGCGGCAACTACCGTCATAGACCCACCAGAAATGGGTTCGTACGCCGTTCGGCTCCGATCGTGGTCGCCGGGCCGTGGCCGCTGTAGACGACCGTCTGGTCGGGAAGCGTAAGCAGTTTCATGCTAATCGATTGGAGCAATTGCTGATGACTCCCTCCCGGAAGGTCCGTGCGCCCTATGGAGCCTGCGAAAAGAACGTCTCCCGACAACACAAAACCGTCTCCAACAAGCACAATATGCCCCGGCGAATGCCCTGGGGCATAACGCACCTGCAGTTCGATCCCGCCTACGCTCACGGTGTCTCCTTCGCCGATGGTTCGATTTGGTTCGGGCGACGGCGGAAAAGGTACTCCAAACATCATTCCTTGCTGAGGCACGGCGCGCAACAGAGGCAGTTCATTTTCATGACACACCAACTCCGCGCCCGTTTGCTTCAAGGCTTCGGCATTGCCGCCGCAATGGTCGCAGTGACAATGGGTATTCACAATAGTCTTAACGGTATATCCCTCGATGGCGTCCGCAAGTTCCGGCGGAAATTCCCCGGGATCGACAATCAGGGCCTCCCCTCCCTCGCGAACCACGAAGCAGTTCGTCACGAAAGGGGTCATCGGCAATGCAATAATATCCACAGACGTCCTCCGGCAAGTGACCGATGCTACGGACACCGCGTTGACGAGTCAAGTCGCAGGCGCTGGGAAACGCAGATATAGACCCGTTTCCACTTCGCATCATAAGTATGCCCGAAGGAACCGTCCAATTTCCCCGATCGCCGTGCGCGATGAACTGCCGTTGCCGGGCCTTCGCGCCACGCGACGAGGAGGCGGAGCGGTCAGGCGCACGATTCCCGAGATTGGTCATCCAGTACTTCACGGATGACTTGGGCCATACGATAGGCCTCGATGGGTTTGTTGAGGTATGCCTTGATGCCCAAGCTCAACGCTTCTTCTCGCGACAGCCGTTCGCTGTAACCCGTTGCAAGGATGATGGGCAGCCCTCTGCGAATCCCCAGAATCTCCTGCGCCAATTGCACCCCGGTGAGCCGGGGCATGTTTTGATCGGTGATCAACAGGTCGAATATCTCCGGTTGCTCGCGAAACACCCGCAAGGCCTCTTCGCTGTCCGTCAGCTTCACTACCTCGTATCCGAAACGCTCCAATTGCCGTTTCAACAATTCGGCCAGCGTCTCTTCGTCGTCCACGATCAAGATTCGTTCGTTCCCGCCAATGATTGGCTGCTGCTGGGCCTGATCGATGCTTTTCGGCTCCTCGGTCGAAGGCAAATACACGTCGAATGTCGTCCCGCTTCCCAGTTCGCTCCGGACGACGACGGCCCCGCCGTGCGCGCGAACGATCCCATGCACGGTCGACAACCCCAAGCCCGTGCCTTTCCCCATTCCTTTCGTCGTGAAGAACGGATCGAAGATGTGCTCCAGGGTCTCTTTGCCCATTCCGCACCCCGTATCCTGGACGCTGAGCAACATATACATCCCTTCGTGCAGGCTCGGATTCTCGCGCTTCATTTCCGCGGTCACCGTGCACGGCCTCAGTGCGACCTTGATTGCGCCTTTGGTGTCCAACATCGCCTGATAAGCGTTTGTGCAGAGATTGACGACGACTTGGTGCAACTGCGACGGGTCGGCGAGAACATACCCGCCTTTTCCGTCCAAGTGCTCGCGAATCTCGACCGATGCGGGAATCAGCGCGCGAAGCAGGGTCAACGCCTCGTGCACGACGTGCTCGATTCGCACGTGAATCCGGCGCTCTTCCATTTGGCGGCTGAACGTGAGGATCTGCCGGACGAGTTCCGTGGCCCGCGACGAAGCCTGCAATACGTTCTTCACGTCTGTATGCGCCGCCGTGCCCGGCTCCAATTCCTGAAGCGCCATTTCCCCATAGCCCAGGATCGCGGCGAGGATGTTGTTGAAGTCGTGGGCAACCCCGCCCGCCAGCGTTCCAATGGCTTCCAGCTTCTGCGCCTGGCGCAACTGCCGCTCCAGCGCCACCTCGGCGGTCACATCGCGCGTCACCGACACGAAGTGCGCGAGCTTTCCTTCCGCGTCCCGCACGGGGGATATCGACGCGTTCCACTCGTAGAGCGTGCCATCCTTACGCTTGTTCACGAAACGCCCGTGCCACAGCTTGCCCTTGCTCAGCGTCTGCCACATCGACTCGTAGAACGCTTGCCCAAGCTTGCCGCTTTTCAATACCGACGTCTGCATGCCCACGACTTCTTCGGGATCGTATCCGGTGATTTGCGAGAAGGCCGGGTTTGCATACTCGATCCGTCCTCGCGTATCGGTCATGAACACGGCTTCCGCCGCATGCTGGATAGCGGTTGCGAGCATGGCCCGCTCTTCTTCCACCTTCTTGCGCTCCGTGATATCCCACGCCACGCTCAATACCTGCTTGATGTTCAGCGATTCGTCGAGAATGGGCACGTAGTCCAGAAAGACCGTCAGCGACTTTCCGTTCATCGCGAGCACGCACTCCCCCTGACGGCGCATACGCGATGCAAACGCTGCCTTCTGCAGGGGCAGAATGGCGTTCACGACTTCCGGCGGAAACAGGTCTTCGTCTTTGCGCCCGAGGATTTCCGACTCGGGCTTGCCAATCAACTCCCGTGCATGCGCATTCACAAACTGGATCTGGCGTTCGCCATCGTAGATTACAAATGCGTAGGGAAATTGATCGACCGCCGTCCTGAAGCGCTGTTCGCTCAGCGACAGCTTGTCGTTCGTCCGCTGCATGGAAGAGGTGTCGCCGTAGACCATCGCGAACACAAGCAGCGACGTGAAGACGACGTACGCAAGGCCTTTCACGGTCTGCATCAGCGCCACGAATTCGGAGTCGTTTCCCCAGAGGAGCAGCACTCTGTCGGAGAAGACAATCCATAGGCTTGCGGCGAGTGCATACAAGAGAGCAATTCTCAGGGCGCGCTGCACGGGCGTCGGCGCGGACGGTGTGCGGTCGGAGTGCATGGTCTTCCATCCTTTTCAGGCGGTCACCACGTAGAGACAAGCCTCTTCGCGATCGCTACGGACACACAGAGAACGAGCAGCATGCCTTCGATTCCGTAATGTTCTACGATTGCGCCCTGTTTGTCAATGGCAGTCCGCGAATAGGGATTATCCTTGCACTTCCCAGCGCCGAAGTCCCATGCGCGACAGATACGTTGGAATGACCTGATACTTGGGATTCAGCGCGGGCAAGGCGTCGATGAACGAGCGTTTCCGCTCGCCTTCCGCGCCGAAGAGGATCGTGAGGCTGCCGCCTTCGCCGCCCGCCCCGTTCACTTTCCATCCGACCGCTTCGTGGTTGCGCGCCAAGTCGATCACAGCCTCCGCATCCGCCGACACCAGTTTGGGGTGCAGCGCGGCCTGGGCTTCCGTGTTGTCGATCATGCAGCGCCCCAGGGCGTCGAAATCGCCGTTAAACATGGCGTCCTTCCCGTTGCGCGCCGCGGCCCGCAACGGTTTGAGCGCGGACTGATCCGCTCCCTTCTGGTCCAGCCGCTGGATTACCTGGCCATGCACGTCGCTCGACGAATGGGAGTGGCCGAGGAACACTAAGACCATGCGCCGTTCCAACTCCCACCACACTGAGTTCGGCACGGCGATTTGGGAAACCGACGCGTAGGGGTATTGAAACATCTCGATAAAACAGATGCCCCCGTAGGCACTGCACAACTGATCCTGGATGCCGCATTGCAGACCGAGCTTCTGCGTTTCGACCTTGTGGGCCATCGAGGCAATCTCGTGCGGCGTGCGTTGCCCCGGGGTCAACAGGTCAAGCGCGCCCAACAACGCCACCGTCACCGCGGCCGAGGTCCCCGTCGATGCTCCCGCGGGCGCGGCGCTGTATAGATTGACCTCAAAGCTGAGGGACTTCGGCAGTTCCATGATGTCGATGGACGCTTCGAT
>JBAZRU010000203.1:6826-10200 GCA_041662805.1 Candidatus Hydrogenedentales bacterium
GATGCCTGTCGTAGCAGATTCGCGACGGGTCGATCGTGTAGCGGTCGCCGAAGTTCTCGGCGTTGATGGTGATGCGTTCTTCCCGGTCTCCGTCTTCGGTAACGTAGATCTGGACTTCCGCATACGGATAGACGCCGATGTTGAACACGGCGCCCTTCTCCGCGAACCACGTGTCCGTCCATCCGCCCAAATCGCACACGCGAATGGGCGCCATTGCATTAATGACCCTGCGACGGCGCGCTGCCATGCTCATTCCCCCCGTACTTCAATGTCACCACGTGAGCCATTCAAATCCTTGCTTCGACACCTTGAACTTGCGCGCGCGAATGCTCGAGCCATCGCCTTCCTCGTAGTAGACAATGAGAATCGATCCGTCTTTCAGCGCGACCATGCTCGGATATGCGCCGTGGTTCTGCTCGTCGACCGGCACGTTTTCGCTCCACGTTGCGCACTCGTCGAGCGAGTAATGCAGGCTTGTCGTGGGCAGGCGATGGGCACAAAGAATGATGTCGTCAGCGGTCCGGTACAGGTAGGGGCAGTGTCCCGGGAATCCCATCGGCTCCGAGACGCTCCACGTGAGCCCGCCGTCTTTGGAGATCGACGACCGCATGCTTTCGCTCGACGTGCGCTGCGCCGCGTAGAGACGACCGTCTTTAAGTTCAATCACGTCCGTTTCGGCGTCCAAGCGAAGTCCGCCGTTCGGAATGTCAATCGGCGGACTCCACGACTTTCCCTTGTCCTTGGAGATGGTTACCGCGCCGAATGCGTCCTCGTCGCCTACCTCGACGTACAGGCCCAGGATGAGGGAACCGTCTTTCAATTCTCGAATCGGGGAGCTGCAATAATAGGAACTAATCAGCTTTGGCTCGGACCACGTCTTCCCGGCGTCGGCCGACTCGACCATCCAACTGCCGATGCCCCGGTACCCGCTCTCGCCTTTGTGCCGGAGCGTGAAGAAATTGCAGAGAATGCGGCCGTCGCTGAGTTGCATGATCGACGGATCGCGGTCGTCGTCCGGCCCGTCGAACAAGGTCTCCGCGGGTGTCCACGTCTTTCCCTCGTCGGAGGAAAAGCACATGCTCACGCGCCCGCCCTTGGGATGCGCCGCGTCGGGCAACGAGACGTGCGTCCAGCCCGCGTAAAACACGGACATGAGGCGCCCATCCTGCAACCGGCACACGTCGGGAAACGCCTCGTAGGCCCCTGCGCCCGCATCGGAACAAACGTAGACAAACTCGCGGCCTGCCTCCATCGCCACCGGCGCCTCCTTGGGTTGCGCGGCTTCCTGCGCCATCGCGAGACTTCCCGAGAGTACCACGGATATAACAAAGACACTGCGAAGAATGTGCTCGCGCATGGCGGCCTCCCCCATGGTTGTCCTGAATCCAAACGTGCGTCGCGCATTCTATCACAAGGCAACGCGTGGCTGGCTACAGGAATCGCGGCTACCAAACACCCAGCGCATGCTCGCGCGCGTGAACAAGGCGGGTCAGGCTTGTGTTGGTTGGACACGGAATGCCGAGTTCCTTCGCATAGCGCACGATTGCGCCATTCAAGGCTTCGATCTCCGTTCGCCGCTTATGGATAAAATCGGCGCGCATGCTCGCGTAGTGGGCCGCCGTGGGCGGAATGAGCGTATTGAACAGCAGGTCCAAGTAGTCGCCTGGCAAGGCGGGTTCGAGCGCAATGCCGAGCTTCTTCCCGACTGCATACAGCTCATGGACGATTTCGCGCATCATCTCTCGCGTATGCTCGGTGTCGAGCAACGCGCCGTAGGGAACGTCCAGCAGGGCCGACAGCGGATTCAGCGCGCAGTTGTAGGCCACCTTCCCCCAGAGCACCGTGGCAATCTTGTCGGTGTACACCGTGGGCAGGCCCGCCGCGTCCATGGCAGCGACAAGTTCGCGTACGCGTTCCGCGGGCGTGTCTGGAGAGTAGACGCCCAGCGCCGTCGGATTCGCGATGACCGTGACATCGACCCACCCGGGTTCTTTCACCACGACACCGTAGATCGCCCGCGCCCCAATTGTCCGTTGCCACCCCACGGATTCCGCGATAGTCTCGGCATTCCCCAACCCGTTCTGGTACGAACAGACGAGCGTGGAATCCGCCACTAGTCCCTTCACTTCTTCGATGGCGCCCCGCGTGTCGTACGCCTTCACCGTGATGAGAATGAGGTCGTACGGATCGGTGGCCGGCTCCGGTGGAGTTGTGCGCGCCTCGATACCGGCGACACGATGTTCGCCCCAAATTCCCGTGATGCGCAGCCCCGCCTCGCGAATCTTTGCCATATGCGGCCCGCGTCCCACAAGAGTCACCTTGTGTCCGGCCTTGGCCATGAACCCGCCAACGACGCTCCCAATCGCGCCCGCCCCCATGATCAACAGTCGCATACTGCTCCAATCCACGCGCCACCTGCGCACGGCGCCTGCAAGCACGATACGGACACCTGCGGCATGCGGTCAAGCGAAGGCAATGCGACGCAGCTAAAGATAGGACGGATAGGTCGGATCTGACCGACCCGGCTTATTTCCTGTCTTCCCCCAAAGAATAAGAGGGCCGAGTCCAGTCCTTCGGGGAGAAGACGACCGAACCCGGCCCACGCTCAGCGGCAATCCGTTACGCAGTCAGGTTCAACAAGGAGAGTCCCCACGAACTGGCTAAGTCCGTGTTGTCGCTGGACAACAGCGAAGACAGCAAGCTGTTGTTGTCCTGATAGGCCGACGCTGCGACCTGATCCGGGCCTTCGCCCCCGGGGGGTGGCGGCATGACCGCCTTAAACAATTCCCCTTCGGCGCTGTCCATAAGCGACTGGATACTCTCGCTGCCTTCACCGCTGCTTCCGCTTTCCATCAGCGAACGGACCTGTTCCATATGGTCCTTGATGCTGGAGATCAACTCGTCCTGGCTCAGCAGTCCATTTCCGTCGGCGTCCGCCGCGGAAAAGGCATCTTCGGAGAGTGAACTCACCTCGCTTGCGCTGAGGTAGCCGTCGCCGTCCGAGTCGTTGGTTTCAACGTACTCGGTTGCGCGCGACTCGACCATCTTGCTGGGGTCCATTCCGGGACCTCGCATGGGCCTTGTCTGAGAACTCGATCCGCTTTCTCCCAGCCGTTCAAGCAGGCTGGTAAGCGAGCTACTGATAGAGCTAACGTTCATCTTCCGCTTCCTCCATGAGTTGGAAGGCCCACCCCGGATCGATCTCATACTAAGATCTGCCGGTTGGGTGACAATTACTGCGATCTTCATTTCTCAGTGGGTGCCGAATGCTATTCCGGTCGTATCCTCCTTCCCTAAGCATGAAGACGCCCAGAAACCGACTCGTGCCCTGTGAGGAGAAGTGGCAGTAACCGCCGTCGATTGTTACAGGGGGG
>JBAZRU010000204.1:0-10188 GCA_041662805.1 Candidatus Hydrogenedentales bacterium
CCGCCTTTGATCTGGCGTATCACCATAAACCCTAAAATCGAACCGTCAAGCGCGTAGACTGGAGACCCCATTCCCGTATTGGTCGGGTCGTTTCCGGGGACGTAGAAGGTGCGCGGCTTGGAGACGATCGACTCGACACGTTCGATCGACACGGCATACTCGCGGCCGGCCACGCGGCCGAGACGGGTTATCGTGATGACGGGGTCGAGGATTCCGGGGACGGCGCTCTTCGCGAGGTCCAGGAATTTCAATGGAGCAGCAACCTTATCCTTAGGCCGGACAAAGCCGAGATCGAGGTCCTTGTCGCGAAGTACGACTTGGCCGGGGATTTCGGTGCCGTCGCGAAGGAGGATCTTCAGATCCGTCACTTGGCTGGAGATCTTGAATCCTTCGTCTTGCCCCATGGATTCCATCATTGTCTGGAACATTTGCGTCGGGTCAAGGGCGCTGAGTGCGACAACGGTGAGACCAGACTCATCAATCACGGTGCCCGTGATCTCGGACTTGCTCTCGTTGTCCTGGGACATCCCTTGCCCGGAGAATTGTTGCTTGATGACCAGGCGCACGGTCACGACGCAATCTTTGTTTGCGTCCAGGATGGCCCTACCTTTATCGGCGAGCTCGTCGGCCCCGGCAGGAGTGGCTACCACACCAATAACCATTGCGCAGAAAAGCGGAATAGCGCAAACAAAACGACGCATTGCTCACTCCTTTCCCGCGCCAGGCGCGGCATCCCATTTAGGCTCAATTTCAACAAACGCGCGATGGATGCCCCGTTCGACGAAGAAGACGACCGCACCGGGGCGCTTCTCCGCGACTTCCTTCATCCTTGCTTCCAGCGCGGGTACATCCGGTGTTGCGACACCGTCGACGGAAACAATCAAGTCGTCGACGTTCATGCCGCCGACAGAGGCCCACCCGCCCGATTCCACTTTGGTTACAAGTACGCCAGTCTTGTCCAGCGCCCACTTTTCTTTCACCTTATCAAGGAAAGTGATATCCCTTGCGGTAAACTCGAATGGGACGTCGGCGTACTCCTTCATCTCGCGTTCGACTTGCGGGGCAGCGGGAAGCTCAACCGCGATTTTCATCTCGGCGCCGTCGCGAAGAATGCTCAACTCGGCGGCGCTCCCGATCTTGTATTGCCGAATCAAGACCGACAACTCTTCTTCGTCGTCGGGCGTGTTCGCCGCTTCCAGCGGTTCGCCGTCGACGGCATAGATCAGGTCGCCGACTTTCAGACCGGCAGTCTCGGCAACCGTGCCGGGATACACCTGGGTGATGCGAAACCCCTTGAGGTCGGGCTTGTTCAATTGCTTCGCGATTTCGCGCGTTATCACCTGCGTATTAACTGGCAACCACGCCTTCGTGACTTCACGGCCGGGTGCAGGTGGATCCTTGATGCCCACATTGACCGCGGTCATGAACCTGGCATTCTTGCGCTCGTACTCGACGAGCGTCGCCACGGGATCGGGTTGACCTTCGATGATCTTCGCGGTCATTTCGACAAGTTCTTTTACGTTCTTGACTGGCGTCGTGCCGACAACGGTCAGAATATCGTTATCTCGGATAGCAGGCTTTGCGTCGCCTGTCGGGCCTCCCGGCCGTACGCTCGTAATCAATACGCCGTCGGTGGTGTCGCGCATCAACTCGCGCGCTTTCACGAATGAAATGTCACGCGCGGTGATCCCCCACTCCTTGACTTCAACTTCCTTGGGGTCCACGCGCTCGCGGTCGATTGGCGTCACCGTCAGCGTCTTCTCCTCGCCGCCTCTGATCACGACCGCATCGGCAGGCTTCCCTGTTGGGAGGGCCGCGACGAGCAGATTCAGGAGGGGGACTTGCTCCTCGAAGCGGACATTGATCTCTTCACCCGCCAGGCGGATTAAGAGGTCGCCCGACTGAAAGCCCGCCTGCGCCGCGGGCGAATCGGCGATTGCCCCTTGAACCAAGACGCCACGATGGTCGTTTGTGCTTCGGAGTTGCGGTTGCACCTCCAAGCCGATCCACGCGCGCTTGACGTTGCCGCTGGCGATGATCTGTCGAGCGATGTCCTTCGCGAGGTTGCCTGGAATGGCGCCACCTAGGCCGATGGATATTTCGTTGATGCCGACGATCTGGCCGCGAATATTCACAAGCGGGCCACCCGAATTCCCGGGAAAGATCTCGGCGTCGTGGCCGATCCAACGCACCAGGGAGCCGACATCCTCACCGTCGAGCGTCAGCGTTCCCCACCGCCGGTTGGGCATGATCAATTCGGTATTGCTGATAATCCCGGAAGTAACCGACTGGGACAGCGACAAGGGGCTCCCCATGGCCAGCACGTTGTCTCCGACGCGGACTTGCGAAGAGTCCCCGAACTCGGCGGTCGGAAAGATGCGTCCGCCTGCGGTTTTGAGTTTGAGGACGGCAATGTCGCCCAGGGGATCGGTCCCCACCAAGTCCGCTTCGATGACTTCCTTCGTTGCCAAGGTGCAGAAGATCCGGCTCGCATGCCCGGCAACATGGTGATTGGTGATCACGTGCCCTTCGTCCGTGATGATTGCGCCGCTGCCCGACGCTTCGTACTTCTGCTCGCGCCCTTCGGAATACTCGGTCCACACGACGGCGATCCGCACCAGGGCCGGTTTGACCTTGGCGATGGCGACATCGACAGCGGCCCGAACGGACGTATCCTGGGCAAACGAAACCGGCGCGGCAATCAGCGCGCACATAAAGACGACCACGGCAAGAATCGGAATTCCTGGTGACAACCGAGACATCATAGAGGCTTCCTCATCGGTGAATGGTTATTGCTAGAGCACCTGTGTCCGACGGGGACAGGGACCACAATTCCAGACATGGACTTAGGGGACATCGCCCTTGATTCCCATGGCCGGCAATTTGCGTATTTCGCAGCACTCGCATAGCATCGGATTATGGTTAGAGTAGATCAGCAAGTCAAGTAGTCGCACTTGGGCCTAGATGTTATAATCTCTCCATCAACAAGGGAGGCGCAATGGCTAAGATCCTCGTGGCGGACGACGATATGGCATCCTTGGACGTAATGGCCCTGGCTCTGAGCGCGGAAGGTCACGAAGTGCTTTGCGCTACGAACGGCCAAGAAGCGTATGAAATGGCTTTGGACAATCAGCCCGACCTCGTATTATTGGATATTATGATGCCCATCTACAGCGGCTACGAAGTCTGCGAGTTGCTGCGAAACGACACCACCGTCCCGGCAAATCTCCCGGTCGTGTTTCTCACGTCCATGGATGCGGACAAGCGCATGATGGAAAAGGTCGGGGCCACGGATCATTTGCCGAAGCGGCACATGGTCGTCGAGCTTCGCGACCTTATCATCAAGCATCTGGGGGGATAGGTCTGCGCATCCCCTGCACGGCGGTTCACAAACGGCAAGGCTAGTCTCTGGGAGCCAATGCCCGCTCTACCCGTTCGTCTTCCGTGTCGCGCACGCCTTTATCGGCGGCATTCTCCGAGGCAGGAGGCAACGAGATTTCCGAGACGTAGGGTAGATGATCCGAGGCCAACCGTGCTTCCGGCGTGTCGACAACGCGGGAAGACAGGACACGCAACGTATTCGACAGCAAGATAAAGTCAATCCGGCGTCCCGGCTCATCACCGGGCAAGGTAGACTCTGGGTCGCCCACCTTCCGCGAGAATGAGTCCGTCATCCGGCTTAGTAGAATTCTCAAGGCCGGGGCGTCCGCGGTTTCATTCAAGTCTCCAGCTAACACGCTTGGCGTGTCGCGCATGCGCTTAAGAATGGCGTTTGCCTGCATGCGGCGCGATTCGGCAAGCAGATCGAAGTGCGTGTTGTGCACGTCGACTTCTACGCGTTGAATACGGGTCGTTATCCGTAAGCATCCGCGCCGCTCTCCTTCGCCAGGAAAGGGCAGCGCACTATTCTCCGAAGTAGCAATAGGGAATCGCGTGAACGTTGCATTCCCATATTTGCCGCCATCGAACTCCAAGTTGGAGCCGAAACACACGTCCATATTGAGTAGCTTTGCAAGCTCCGCCGGCATGTCAATTCCGTTGGTGCGTCCGCAACCTTGATCTACTTCCTGGAGGCAGACAATGTCCGGCCTCTCGGAGAGAATCACGCGGGCTATCCGGTCTAGATCAAGCTTCCCGTCCGTCCCCTCTGTATGATGGATGTTGTACGTTACGATCCGTATTGCCGTGTCGGAATTCGCATTGGGAAGGATGAGCAAAAAAAGGATAGCGGGAATCAGAAAGCGTTTCATTAGCGACATCCTTCTTGGGCAGTTCCCTCCGAATGAACCGGAGCACTCCAATATGGGTAGACCCCATGGAACGGAAATAGTCTATCATTATTGTGAAGGGAATCGCCTCAAGAGATGAACAGCCCCAAGCCCAGAGCCGCTCCGCATATTCCGCAAGGCAACCAGGTAATTGCATTATGATTCCCCGGAAAGCATCAACGACAGACATCAATATGTGGGATGTCTCATGCCACTCTATCCTGTAAGTTGTGTCTAATACGGAAGGAATGCCCCTATACCACAAGATATTGCTTGACTTATTTGGGAAATCGGACTATAGTCTAACTGGCTTGAATTAGAGGATGAGTACGTACGCCTGCGAAGATACTTTGCTCGGGGTCGCAGTGAGCTGGGTAGTGTAACATCATTCGGCTCTGCGGGTAATTGATATAGCAGGGGATTGGGTCGAATTGCAGGTACCGGCACCGATCCCAAGTTACTGATGTTTGACGATCTTAGGCGAGTGCTGATAGAGTGTAGCATCGCCTATGACGAGGCATAACGACAAGAAACGGAGGAGATCACCTAATGAAGCACCTTAAGACCGTCAGCAAGCTGGATCCGAAGATGGCGCACGGGCCGGCCGATAGCATCTTCAAGACGCTCGAAGAGAAGGGCAAAGAGCCGAAGGTCAGCTAGTCCTTTCAGCTCTGAATTCGATTTGTATAATTGTTGAGTGCCTCATGCCGTAGGGTGTGGGGCGCTTGTTTTTTTGCGAAGTCTACGGTAGGCGGGATTCCTCTGGGCAGCAATTTCGTAAATCCGCTGAAGCAGTGTTTTATCCTAGTACTATTCCGGACCAGATCTCCCCGTGCGCCGTGATATGCCACCGTCCGCTCCGCGAAATGCCCGAAGACTACTGCAAGAGTCATTGACGAGTTTGACAGAGCTTCGACCTGTCGCTATCATTGTGACCAAGAGTCATAATTCGCCCACCTTCCGCCTCTATGCGCGCGGCGTGTCTTAGCGCGTTATCGAAATGCGGCACAGTAATTTAAGGCTAGGACCCTCATCGATGGCAAATGGCAAGCAACGCGAAATTGAACTTCGAGACGAGCTATTCCTGCGCGTCGGGCGGGAACTGTTGCTTGAGGACGGATACCACGGCCTGACGATGGCGAGGATCGCGGCGATTACCCAATTCTCGAAGGGAACCCTTTACAATCGGTTTACGTGCAAAGAAGACCTCGTCGTCGAACTTGCCTGCCGATGCCGTGAACAGCGGCTTTCCATGTTGGGCCACGCCGCAAATTTCGCCGGCCGCCCCCGCGAGCGCATGGTGGCAATCGGTGAAGCTGCCGAGCATTTTGCGCGCCTCTATCCCGAGAATATCCGAGTCCTCCATATCATCGGCGCGGAGGCCGTGCTTGAGAAGGTCCCAGAAGCACAGCGCTCCAAATTGAAGGCATACGACGAACACGTGTTCAGCCTGATGGCGTCGTTGATCGACGAGGCCATCCTGCACGGGGATTTGGAATTGCCTCCCAGGGGCACCGTGCGCGATATCTGTTTCGCACTTTGGTCGCTCGTCGATGGAGGTGCTTCGGCCATGCTCGGGGGCCTCCCTCTCTCCGCCCTCGGGATTACGGATTCGTTCGGCGCCATTGCACGTGGTTGCCATTATCTAATGGACGGAATCGGCTGGAAACCCCTGAGTACGGAACTGAACTATAGCCAAGTCGGCAAGAACATACGCGAGACGTTGCTTGCAGATGAGGCCAAACGGGTCTCGGAACGGGAATCCGTCCAGAACTCGCCGGCAAAACCGTAGCGTCTTTTCTCCGGCCAATGTGCCTGTTGCTCCAGTCGCACGGGCCACAATTCTACCGGTATTCGCAGGTATTTTCGCACACAATCCCACGTATTGCTTCGCATTGCGGCATGCCAGGCGCTCCTTGACTCTAAGCCCTAAAAATGACCTATTGACAATATAAAGACCTCGATCTAATATAATGACGCAGCGTCAATATATGGACAATTAGTCCTGAGTGCCGCAGTTTCACCTGACGTTGAGATTGAGAAAAAAGAAGGTGCGTCTCCTCGGGAACGATTCCCGGAAGACCCCGGGGAGCAAGTTGGGATAGCCAACAACAGAAAGGGGAGCAGAGATTTCCTAGGCTTGACCAGCCTCTACCCACCATGTAATTCGCCATCAATGGCCTAACTTCCGTAGTGCGTTCATGCGTTCTATCAATACCCGAAACGGGGGAGGAAATAAGCAATGCATCGCAAGGGATTTACGCTAATCGAGCTTCTTGTGGTGATCGCGATTATTGGAATCTTGGCTGCGATTCTGTTACCCGCTCTGGCCAGGGCCCGCGAAGCAGCCCGCCGCGCAAGCTGCGCAAACAACCTGAAGCAAGTTGGGTTAGTATTCAAGATGTATTCGGGAGAATCGAAGGGGGAAAAGCTCCCACCCACTCAGATGTGGGCACGCGGCGCCATTGCGGGCCAATGTGTGCCGTCCGACGAATTCCGCGCCGCACCCAACGGCTTGTCCGTCTATCCGGAATATTTGACCGACATAAATGTTCTTGAATGTCCTTCGGATGCCACGTACCAACAAGAAATCGAAGACTGGCACACGAATGGAGAATGGGACCCCTGTGCATTCGACGCGCGCTCCTACGTATACATTGCCTGGCTACTTAGCCCGAAAGTACTCATGGCAGACCCGGCCTTGGAAAACGACGCCGCGATCACCGCGGATAACGTCATAGGCTATATGAACGGAGACGCCGCCATCGCAATGAACAGCATGCTCACGGAAGTCACCGCATGGGCAACTTCGGGCGATGCCGGAGTATTCGACAGTGACATCTCGCACGAATCGGTCACGGCCTATCGTCTCCGCGAGGGGATCGAGCGGTTCCTCGTATCCGACATCAACAATCCTGCCGCGAGTGCCCAGGCCCAGAGCGAAATCTATGTCATGAACGATGACGTCAGTGGCAACTGGGTCGGCAACTTCAACCATGTCCCCGGTGGCGGAAACGTCCTCTACATGGATGGTCACGTGAGTTTCCTGAA
Organism: Candidatus Hydrogenedentales bacterium; assembly: GCA_041662805.1. Lineage (GTDB taxonomy): Bacteria > Hydrogenedentota > Hydrogenedentia > Hydrogenedentales > SLHB01 > JAIBAQ01. The sequence goes on from JBAZRU010000204.1 coordinate 7,320, forward strand.
ATACCCGAGCGACTCACCATTCTCGCGCTTCTATGGTTGCTTCATGTCGGCCGTCAATACGATTAAGAACCCGACGCCGTAGACTCTTCTATTGTCCTGACTGCAAACGCGGATGTGGGGGGGCTCCCCTGCCCCCCCACTCTGCTTACCGATAACCGGCATGGAAGTCCCTGTTCAAGCATGAAAGCGGTCACAGGCAAACAGCGCGAACTCCAGCAGCGTGACGATCTCTTCCTTCAGTTGGCTCAGGATATGTTGCTCAAGGAGGGGTACCACGGCCTGACCATGAGCCGCATTGCGGAGGCGGCGCGGTTTTCGAAAGGCACTGTCTACGCCCGATTTGCCTGCAAAGAAGAGCTGGTCGCCGAGTTGGGGTTTCGGTGCAGCCGAAAACGGTTGGACATGATCGAGCGCAGCGTGGGATTCTCCGGCAAGCCGCGCGAGCGCATGGTTGCGCTGGGCGAGGCCACGGAGCATTTCTTTCGCCTGTATCCGGACGAACTGCGCGTCATGCATATCATCGACGCGGAAGCAGTCCTTGAAAAAGTCCCGGAGGATCAGCGCACGCGCATGAAGTCCGCGGACCTGCGCGTATTCGAGATTATGGCGTCGATCATCGGAGACGCCATCCAGTGCGGCGATCTCGTCTTGCCGTCGCGCAGCAGCCCTGCCGAACTCTGTCTCGCGCTATGGGCGCTTGTCGACGGAGGCGCCAGCGCCGTACTCGGCGGCTTGCCTCTCACCCATCTTGGAATCGACGATGCCTACGGCGCGATCGCGCGCGCGTGCCATCTGCTAATGGACGGCGCGGGCTGGCACCCGCTTTCGACGGAATGGCAATACAGCGCCGTGGCCCGGCAGATTCGCGAAACGATTCTGTACGACGAAGCGAGGCTTGTCTCGGATCGACTGGCAAACGAAGGCCCGCTCACAGAAACCTCGTAGAGTGCGCGGCGGCCTCGTCACTCGGACCGCAGAATCTGCACCCAGACCTTTCGCGAGCGCGGGCCGTCGAATTCGCAGAAGTACAACGACTGCCACGTCCCCAACTGTATCCGTCCGCCTTTGATGATCACGTGCTGGCTGGCCCCCATCATGCTGGCCTTTACGTGCGCGGCAGCGTTCCCTTCCGCGTGGGCGTAGCCTCCCTCCCACGGCACTACCCGTTCGAGGATCGTCTTCATGTCCGCGACCACATCCGGATCGGCATTCTCATTGATCGTTATTCCCGCCGTTGTGTGCGGGACAAACACAACGCATACGCCATCCTTGACGTTTGCCTCATCGACGGCACGCTGCACCTGCCGGTCGATATTGACGAACTGGCAATGCGAAGTCGTCCGAATCGCGAACTCTGTCATTTGAGAGATTTCCTCCAGCCTTCAATCATACCAATTTAGGGCTCCGGCGCGCGTGTGGAAACGGCATATCCCCGTATGACGGCTCGGTACTCGGCATTCGCCTCATTGGCCTTCAGGTCGGCATCGATCCGCTCACGCGTGTTTTCCTCGCCGAAGGCATCCGCGATATCGCACTCGGGCTTGCCGCTTCCCGGCTTCTCGCGAGGACGCTCCAATTCAAGCCGTTCGGCCACACCGCCCTGCGTGGTGCAGATTTGAGTGTAGATGTCCTTGTCCACAGGGAAGCCTAGTGTCTCTCGCGACAGTGACAAAACAAGCCCCCCACCTCCCGATTGTTGGTCATAGACGGTATCTTCAATAACGACGATAGGGTAGACGGCGTCGCCAAATCCTGAGGCTGTAAACTGGCTGATTGTATCTCCGTTCTCATCGAGCACTTGGATATCATAGCGTCCGGATGAACCTGCATTGAACCAATGCCGAAAGATCACTTGACGTTCCGCGCCACGATCCCAATTGACCAGAGGCGTGACTGAGTGCAAGCCGCCATCGGGAGAGTCGAAGTCAAATAGCAATAACGTATCGGACAGAGCGGCACCGTTGATGTCATAGGAAGAGTCGTAGTCGATCTTGATGTACAGACGTGCAGGCGACCACCACAGATGGATTCCCCGCAAATCTCGCGTGCGATCCGTGTCGACTTCAAACCGCTGGCGCGCTTCATCCGTGCAGTACGTTCGAATACAGTCGGCGGCAAGGTCGGTCGCCGATGCCATGGCCTTCTCTCCGAGCTGTGGGTACAATTGGGCCTTGTGATTTCCCAAGACAATCGCGCGGTACGCGGCGTATGCCTTGTCCAGATTGGGCGCTTCACCCGTGGCAGCAATTTCAGCGACTCGGTAGTTCGCCTTGTCTGCAATTTCGTGTTCTAGCTTGCGCTCCAAGAGTGATTCATACATGGTGAGGGCTTCTTGTTTGTGGCCGGAGTCCAACATCGTCTCGGCCATAGCAAACTGGCGTTGGTCCTCGCTGCACCATGCGAACGCGCGCGTCTTAGTGTCCAAATCCAGGACTACAAGGGCAGGTGATTCATCGGGGTCGGCAGGCGTCATGTACGCAATGGCATTGCCCGTGGGGCGAAACTTAGCCATGCCTGCTCCAAAGGTCTCCTTGGTCAGCACATTGGCAACACCGCTTTCGATGTCGACGATCGCAATCTGAGGGCTACCGATCCAGTCAGTGGGAATATCGGGCCGGGCAACTTGAATCAGTATCCGCTTTCGATCCGGAGATAAGTCAGGCGGTTGCATCACCCCGATTTTACTCTGCAGAATACGCTTGATTCCGCTCGTGAGGTCATAGAGGACAAGGTCGCCGTAGTCTTTGTCGGATCCATCCTCGGTTGTCGATGAGGTGACTACCACATGTTGCTCATCCACCCATGTCGGCCACCAGAAAGCTCTCTCGCGACCGGAGTCGATTTCTTTGCTCGTCCCCGTGGCCTTTTC
>JBAZRU010000205.1:0-10151 GCA_041662805.1 Candidatus Hydrogenedentales bacterium
GACCAGCTCGCGCGCCTGGTTCATGAGGGCTTCGGAAGAGAGCTTCGAATCAAATACGAATGGCTTCTCGCACAACACGTGGCAACCCGCGTTCAGGGCCGCCGTCGCGTGCTCGTAGTGCAGCGAAGGCGGCGAGCAAACATCGATGATATCGGGCGATTCGTTGCGCAGCATGGTATCCACGCCGGCATACGCCTGCCCCCGAAAATCGAATTGCGCCTCCAGCCCCGCTTTGGCGCGAGCCGCCGATGCCCGCGAAGAGCCGGCTATGGCGCACACTTCGGCGCCACAAAGCGCCCACCATCTCGCGTGATGCTTGCCGATTCCGCTTGCGCCGATTACCGCGACCCTGGCCGGTTTTGCGCCGGTCATCGGACCTCGTCCTCGTCCTCCTCGTATTCGCTGCAAGATTGGTATTCCTCATCCCCTGATTCGGGATCACTCGACGCGTTGTCGCCGGACGAATCGCCGAACAACTCCGCCTCTTCGCGTTCCCATACCCGCATCAGGCGCTGCCCCCTCCTACGTTTGCGCAGATAGGCCACAAACGTCAGCAACGCCATCACTTGAAACACCGAGAATCCTGACACAAGTGAAAATACAAGGGCAAACTTCCACAGCGAGCGCTTCCATGTCTCGAAGAAGCCGACCACTTCCATCCCTAAGCGGTCTTTGAGCGCCAGCCCGAACGACTGGCTCTTGAGTGATCGCACGAACTCCCAGAAGCCGTCCTCTCCTAAGAGCCGGGACAGGTATCGCGTCATCGACAGTGACTGGGCGTAGGCATCGCCAAACTCCAACTCGCGACCGGGACTAAGGAAGACCAACTCCAGGTTCCGATATTCGATAAGCTTGCCCGAGAGGTACATCTGTGCGATTCGCGCCGTGCTTTCGTAGCGATGTTCTCCCGAAAGGACCATGGCGATCCCTTCGTTCAGCCAACGCGGGACGTGCGCCATGTCCACGTTTCGCGCGAGCAAGACATGGACCAATTCGTGCCTCACCGTTCCCTTGTAGTCTTTGGGTCCCTCCGCCAGTTCCGGTGCTTTCAACACAATAACGCCTTGCTCCGGATAGGCGATGCCCAGCACCGCGCGCATCGTGTACCCTTGCGCGTTTCGTGTGAATTCCTGCTGGGTGTCGCAGACGATGACGTGAATGGGCGTTGTGCCTATGGGCAGATGCGGCGCGAATTCGTCCACCGATCGCGCCAGGATGTCGAGTGTCTCTTGGGCAAGCACTTCTTCCGAGGCGTCGTATTCGACGATGATTGATCCGTGCCGCAGCGTTAGCGCGTTGACCGAGGGCGTCGCGAAGAAGAGGAACGCGCACAGCAAGGCAAAGGCGGCGAAGCGCCTCATTTGGCGATGCCGCCGGAATTCTCATCCGTCCACGGCGCGCAAGGGGAATTCAGGGCCGCGGCGGCTTGCGCGAGCGTGGTATCTACCACATTGGCCGACACATCGACGGGGGAGATCCATTCGCCTTCGGTGGCGTCGATATAGCAGAGAAATGCGCCCGGCGGTTCCACCCCGCGAAAAGTGCGCACCGCGGCGGCGTAGAACCGAATCTGGGTCTCGTATTGTGCGTGCAAGTGCGGGTGGTGGGTCCCCGTCTTGTAGTCGATGATGGCGCCGTCGTCCAAAACGAGATCGATGATGCCGTGAACCAAATGCGATCCAAGCCGCAAGACAAAGGGGGCCTCGCGCATTCCCGATGCATTGGCCAACCTCGTCGCAAGAGCCGAATTCGAAAAGCGTTTCGCGATCCCTAACAGATCGTGGCGTAAGCGCTCGCGCTCACCGCCGCTCACGTTCGCCGAACTCGTCAGGCGTGCGATTAGGTCCGCGGGGTCGGATCGAAAATCCCATAACTCGAGGACTTTGTGTGCCAAGGTCCCTCGCAGCAAGGCGTAGGTTCGTCCGCCGCTTCCCGCCGCTTCGGTAGTCTCAATTGCAGGGAGCTTGTTCAGGATTGCCGCCACCCGCGTGACGGACATTCCGCCCGGCGCGATGCCCGGCGCCGTAACCGGGGCCACCCGTCTCAGAATATCGTCGCGGGAAGGAGGGGTAGTCGCGATGCGCATCTCGGGGATGCGGTGTCCCGCGCTGATTCTGCGCACGACGGCTTTCCAGCCGGGTCCTCCGAATTCGTCTCCGTCGGCGCGGTCCGGTAGATCGTACAACTCGCGAAACACGGCAAACCAACTATTGTTGCGCTCGCGTTCCTGTTCCGGCGCGCCGCACAACAGCAGATAGTCGCGGGCGCGCGTCATTGCGACGTAGAGGATACGCGCGCGTTCGGCGCGTTCCTCGCGTTCCCGCACGCTTTGCGCGATCCGGTACATGGGGCATTCCTGGTAGTCGCCATCGTCGCCCAAGGTTCTTGCGGCGATGCCGAAATGGCGATGCCAGGTCACGGGCAGCGACTGGCGCACGTTGGGTCCGCGCGCCATGTCCGCAATCGCCACGATAGGAAATTCGAGGCCTTTGGCCTTGTGGATCGTCATGATCGTCACGGCGTCCGCGCCTTCGATTTGGACCGCCGCCTCGCCTTCCTTGATCTCCGCCGCGGCGACATCTTCCAAGTAGCGGACGAATGCGCCGAGACTCGGCGCGCTCGTGCGCGAGAAGGAGGTCACCAGTTCAAGCACTTTTCGGATGTTCGACGCGCGTTGCACTCCCAGGAACTGCGAAAGATAAATTGCCTCGAGGCCGGTCCGCTCCAGAGCGTATCGCAGCAGTTCAAGGAGCGGTTCGTGACGCCGCTCGCTCACGTCGGCAAGGATGGCCTTTGCCGCGGACAAGCGCGCATCTTGCTCCTCGTTGCCGATGCTCGCTCCGAAGTGAAACGCGCGCGCCAAGCTCGATTCCAGCGTCAGCATCGTGAGCGACGTATCGCTCAGGCCCACGATGGGGCTTCGCAAGAATCCAATCAGCGCCATCTCATTCCACGGGTCGTCGAGCACGGTCAGCAGATTACGGAAGTCGGCGACTTCCTGGCGCTCGTAGAAGCCTGACCCCGCGACGACCGCGTAGGGAATCCCGGCAAGGCGAAATGCGCGTTCGTATTGGTGGACGTCGCTGAACGATCGAAGCAGAATCGCTACGTCGCCGAACCGGGCCGCGCGCGTGCGCTTCAGGCGGTCGTCGTATATGGACGCCGCGGTTTCCCCGTGGCACATCTCGATCACGCGCCCGGCGAGAAGACTCGCCTCCGCGTCCCGATACTCGGAGGTCTTGGCATCTTCGATAATCGCGGGCATAAGAATTTCGATGTGCGCGCCACCCTCGGCGGAACGGAATGCGCCCATCGGCTTGTAGGGGGCCTCGACATCGGACAGCAGTTCCGACTTCGCGAAGAAGTCGTTCACGAACGCCATCACATCCGGCAGCGAGCGGAAGTTGAGCGCCAACGGAATGGTCTCGCCGGCATCGGCCCGCGCTTCACGGAAGACGTCCACCTCCGCGCCGCGGAATTGGTAAATGGATTGCTTCGCATCGCCGACGATGAACAGCTCGGGGCCGCCGGATTCGCCTGTCAAGAGACGCGCGATCTCCAACTGGGCGCCGTCCGTGTCCTGGAATTCGTCGATGAGGAGATGGCGAATCGAACGCGCCGTCCGCGCGCGGACGGAGTCTTCCCCGCGCGAATCGTCCTGCAAGACCTTCAGGGTTTCCATGATCAAGTCGTCGAAATCGAAAGCCGTGCGACGCCGCTTTGCGTCGCGAAGACCTTCGAGCACCTGCCCGAAGACGCCAATCATGTCGAACGTGACCTGGGCCGCTTCGCATTCGACGCCCTCCCCGCAGGAAGGGATGTGATGTGCTTCCAACAGGGGCTTGAGTGTGTCGCGCACGTCCTTGACGCCTTCGAACGCGTCTTCGGAATCCCAGTTCTTCTTGCTTCCGCGTCGTCCATCGCACGCGGCGAGTTCAGCCGCTGCGGTACAAAGCACGCCTGTATCCATCGCGCTTCGAATCAGCGAGATGATTTCCAGCAGCTTCACGCGCATTTGCTCGCGCCCGTCGTCCTGCTTTGTGCATGCGCCTGCGTAGGCTTCGAGCTGAAGGTCGAGAGCCGCGAGTTCCGGGCTCTCTTGTAACTGCCGCAGCAGGCACGCACGTACCGCATTGACGCGTTCGCGCCAGCGCGCCAACAGTTCCGCGGGGGATTGAAGCGCCTCCGACGCAAGCATCCTCTCCAACGCGGAGCGATCGCGCAACATCGTTTCCATGATCGTCTTGACGCGCGGCACGCCGAATACCGTGGCCAAGCGCAAAGCCCCCTCGTCTTCGGACTGCAACAACGCGTGCAGGACGCCTTCGACGGTCTCGGCCCGCATCAGGTGCGATTCGGCGTCGGACAGCATCGAGAAGTCGGGGTCCATTCCAAGGCTGAGCGCGTTCTCTTTCAGGAGACCCATGCAAAATGCATGGATCGTCGATATGCGCGCGGAGTCCGTTCGACGTTCGAGCGTTCTCCAGAAGGTCATCTTTTGGGAGTCGTCCTCGGGCGCGCGCCGATGACACTCGCGCCGCAGCCGCTCCTTCATTTCCGCCGCCGCCTTGTCGGTGAACGTGATAGCGACAATCGCGTCGAGCGGCACGCGGTCGTGCTCGATGAGATACAGAATGCGATCCACCAGCACGCTGGTCTTACCCGAGCCCGCACCGGCGTCCACGCACAGGTTGTGCCCTGTTGTCTCGACGGCGCGGCGCTGTTCTTCCGTGCGGTTCACGATTCCGATTCCAGTTTGCGCTCGATACGCCCTGCTTCGTGACGGCACACGCGGCTCGCGCTGCACACGTTGCACATGCGCTCGTAGGGCGCGGGAGGAAACTCGCCCGACCGGATTCCCCGAGCGATGGCCGCTATCTTTGCACACGCCGTCTCCGCGCGGCTTTCCCATTCGCCCTTCGCGCGGCCCAACGCCTCCCGCTTTTCTTTGCGTCCCACGGCAACCAGCAACGCCTGTTCGCACTCGGCTCCGGGAAGGAGGTGACGTTCGAGGGCCATGGCATACACGGCCATCTGCAGCGCGATCCCGTCGCGGATATGTTTCGACTGCACGTGCACAGATGTCTTGTAGTCGATAATGCGCCCCCGGTTCTCCGAGATGTCGATACGGTCGATACGTCCGGCAAACTTCACGGGTCCCGCGGGCGTATCCAATACAAACTCCTCGGCGCGGCTGGGCGGTTCCCCGGATGCGCCTTTGCCCGGCCCGAAGGATACCTCGAAATGCGTAGGCTTCCACTCCGACTCTTCATCGTTGCGGACTATCGCTAGGTAGCGTCTTAACTTGTTCGCGAGCGCTCGCCGCTCTGCCTCGATGACGCCGCGCGGAGCACCGGTTCGCTTTAGCACTCCTCCGCGAAACACCTCGGATACGATTTCCTGCATCGCGGCGACGGCCTCTTCCTGCGGGATGTCGGCTACTGAGCGCCCACGATACCGCGCATGAAATGCCTCCAATGCCTGGTGCATCAGCACGCCTCGCACGGCGGGGTCTAGCTCCGCGGCGGGCGCCTGCTCCGCTTCGGTACGCAACACGTGATTCAAGAAGAACTGAAATGGGCATTCGGCATAGGCTTCCACTTGGCGCACGCTAAACACGTGTGCATCGCCAAAGCGCTTGCGCAACGCGGCAAGGGCTTCACCGTCCGGCACGACGCCGTCGTATTCGTCGAAGTCAGGAGCAATCTGGCGGCGACGCTCGATATCGCGGCCCGTGACGATGCCCGCGAACTCCGCCTCGAACGGCGCAAGCGAATCGCCTCCCGCAAAGAACGCGGCATTGCGAAGGTCTCTCCACGACGCCACGGCGTCGAACTCCGGGACGAAGCTCTTCCCTGTATCGCTTTCCGGGATCGATGCATCGCCGGGGAACAACTCGCGAATATCCGCGATGAACGGGCTCGGTGACATTGGGCGTCCATTCGCAGAGAGGGTGCGCCAGGTAATGCACAGGCGTGTTTCCGCCGCGCTGACCGCTTGTTGGAAGACGAGCATTTCGCGTTCGGCCCACTTGCGCTTCGAATCCAACTCGATGCCTGCCGCCGCCAAATCCTCAATGTCCTCGTCGCCGTAAATAGCGCGAATCGCGGGAGGCCGAGGGCATTCCCCTTCGTTGACCCCTGCCAGGAACAGGTAGTCGAATCGCATCCGGCGCAACGCATCCATGTCCACGCAGCGCACGGCCACGCCCGGCGCATGCGTAGGAATTGCGGCTCCGGCCATCTCCCGCCGGAGCATGGCCAGAAAATCGTTGCGCGAAATCGGAGCCGGGTCTTGGGCCTTTTCGAACCAGGCATCAAGGCGGTTCAACAATGCGACAATCGATTCATGGGCGGAGGACTCGAATGCGCGAATGGAATCGATGGAAATCTCGTTCAGCGCCTGTTCCGTTTCGCAGCGCGTCAGGAGGTTCCTGCTTGCTTCGACGTAGGAGGCGGGTGTTGCCTTGGCGGGAATGGACTCCGTAACTCGTGCGAACACGGCGAGGCGAGACTTCAGATCGCGAATGGCGTCACTTGCGCCGGGAAGTCTCGACTTCAGCGTCTCTTCGCGTTCGCTCGCTTTATCCTCCAGCCGCGACGCGAGCGCATCGATGCGCGTAAACCACTCCGCGCGTCCTTCGATGATGCCTGCCGCGCGCCCCAAGAGCGCCGACGCGGATTGTTGCAGCGCACGCTTGGGCTGTTCCGTCCCGTCCGGCATGAACCAGGGTGACGTCAGGACTTCGACAACTTCGTCGCGTCGCCACGCGTCCGACGCCTCGAAGACCTTCAGGAGAAAGCTCGACAACGAACTGTCTGCCAACACAGGCTGCGCCGAGAACGAGGCGGGAATTCCAAACTCGCCAAATATAGATCGCATCACGGGACTTGCCGCGCGGCTCGAACGGTATGCAACCGCGATGCGATCCGGCGATACGCCCTCCAGCAACAGCGCCTTCACGCGGCGGCCGATGGTCTCCACTTCGTGCGTCAAATCGCCGCACGAAAGCATCTCGATGTTTGGCGTCAGGCCGGCGGGCAGCGGCAACGAGTCGCGCGCGAAGAGGCGCGCGGCGGCAATGTGCACATAGGTTTCTGGCGCCGCTTCTGGAAGTGTCCGGACATCCATAACGGTGAAGACCTCATGAATCCGGCGTTCCGTGGCCAACGGCAGCGCGAAGAGATCCTGTTGAGTCGGTATGTTGGAGGAAACCATGCCGAAGGCAATCTCTTTGAGATGCGGTTCCAAGGCTCGAACGAGCCGGAACTCCGAAGGCGTGAAGTCGTCGAAGCCGTCCAGAATCAGCGTATCGATCGGGCCCAGTCCTTTGGGGCGCGCTCCCGCGGCAATCAATGCGGCTTGCCAGTAGATGCCGACGCGGTCAAAGGTCTGCGACGCCAACAGGGCCGCCTGATATTCGTCGTAGACGTCTGCGACGATGGGGTCGAGCCACGAGGGGCGTTTTCTGCGCGCGATTGCCGCGCGAAATTCGCCCGGCTCCACGGCGGCCTGCTTGAGCTGCGCGATCGCATATAGCGCGTGGTTGATGAACCCGGTGCTGTCGGAGGCATCGCCGAGTGCGTCTAGCCGGCCCTGTTTCCGGAGGCGGGCCGCGGCGTCTTCGAGCAAGAGACGGCGCTCAAGTTCATCGATCTCGATGACGGGAATGCCCTCGCCTTCGACGATGCGCAACGCGAAATCTTCCAACGATTGCACCGGCGTACCCCACGCCCCGGGCAGATTGTGGTCCATGATGAGGCGCTCAAGCCGCGCGCGGGCAAGCGTGCGCGTCGGGACAAGCAGCGTCGTCGTATTCAATCGCGACGCGAGCAGCGCGTCCAAGGATGCGCTACGCTCGGACCGCTCAGGCCCATTTACGAGCCGGATGGTCGCCATGCACAGGTCTCCACGGGAAGCGGCGTCTTCACTTACACTCCAAACTCATCGCTGTTCAGGATCTCGTACCGATATCCCTGTTCCGTCAGGAAAAGTTGGCGCTTAACGCTATAGTCCTGATCGCAGGTGTCCCGCGAAACAAGGGAGTAGAATCGGGCGAGAGCGCCATCGCTCTTGGGGCGCAGTATCCGCCCCAGCCGTTGGGCTTCCTCCTGCCGCGAGCCGAATGTACCGGAGACCTGGATGGCGACATTCGCGTCGGGCAAATCGATCGCAAAATTGGCGACCTTCGACACGATCATCAGTTTGACCTCGCCCTTGCGAAACGCGGCGTACAACTCTTCGCGCTTCTTGTTGGCCGTCTGGCCTGTGATGATCGGTGCATCGAACTTCTTCGCCAGGATCTTCAACTGATCCAGATACTGGCCGATGATCAGAATATTCTCGGACTTGTGCCGCTCGATCAACGCCGCACACACGCTCATCTTTACTGGATTCGTCGACGCCACGCGGAATTTGCCGCGCTTGTCGGAGATCGCATACCGGTAACGCTCTTCGCCCGGCAATTGAACGCGGACCTCCGTGCATAGCGCCTGCGCGATCCAGCCTTGTTTCTCGAGCACCTTCCACGGCACGTCGTATTTTTTCGGCCCGATGAGGCTGAATACATCGTCTTCGCGCGCGTCCTCGCGAACCAGCGTGGCCGTCAGGCCCAAGCGCCGGCGCGCCTGCAACGCCGCCGTTGCCCGGAACACGGGCGCGGGCAACAGATGCACTTCGTCGTAGACGATCAGTCCCCAGTTTCCTTCGTCGAACAGACTGAAGTGAAGGAAGGGGCTGTCTTTCGTCTTGCGATACGTCAGCACTTGATACGTTGCCAGCGTGACGGGACGAATCTCCTTCGAGTCGCCGCTGTATTCGCCGATCTGCAAATCGGTCAGTGTCGTCTTGTCGAGCAGCTCGGTCTTCCATTGGCGCAACGCGACGGTGTTTGTCGTCAGCACGAGCGTTTGGGTCTGAAGGCAATGAATCGCGCCGATGCCGACCACGGTCTTGCCCGCTCCGCACGGAAGCACGACAACGCCGCTGCCTCCGTGATTGGACCCGTGCATGTGGAACGACTCCACCGCTTCACGCTGGTACTTGCGCAACCCGAACGGCTTTCCGGCAAGCGCCGTTTCCCGCAACTGCAACACCAGCGGCGCTCCCTCGACATACCCAGCAAGATCCTCGACCGGGAATCCCAATTTGATGAGCGCGCTCTTCGCGTTGCCGCGATCGCCCGGCCTTACAAAAATGTGGTGGCCGTCCGGCGACCCCGAGATATAGGGCTGCAGCGTCTTCTGATTCACCAATTGCAGAATCAGCATGCTGTCTTCGGAGAAGAGAACGAGATCGCCGCCGTCTTCCTTCTTGTACAACTTCAGCCTGCCGTAGCGCCCGACGTTGTCGCGCACGTCCACGATCACGTTGTCGGGGATTTCGTACTTGCTGAATTGGCGGAGGTGCTCGATGATCTGGTCGGCCGTCATTCCCGCCGCCGCGGCGTTCCAAAGCGACAGTGGCGTGATGCGGTATGTATGGATATGTTCGGGCGACTTCACCAGTTCCGCGAATGCGGCAATACTGTCGCGTGCGTCTTCAAAATTCGGTCCGTCCGTCTCGAGCAGAATGGAACGATCCGATTGAACTATCAGTGTGTTGTCTTCGTTTCTACCCATAGAGGCCAAGTGTATCACAGGGGCAGCAACACATGCTGCATCCTTCGCGCCCAAGAAAAGGTAGGGACGTTTCGCCGAAACGTCCTCCCCTCCGCGCCGTATCATGCCTCCGGCAACGATCCCCAATCGGCCAACTCCACAACGAGGATATCCGGCGTATCGAACTTGGCCGAATTGAATACGATTCCCCGGCTGTCGGGCGTGAACGACGCATGCGGATGCGTCGCTATCGTCGCGTGTTTGTGCCCTTGCGTCAGGAGGCGCCGCTCACAGGTCTTCGGGTCGATCAGCCAGATGTTGCGGTCGAAATCGTCCGCCATCACCCAGCGCTTGTCCGGGCTTCCGTGCGTGTGCCACGCGGGCATGCGGAACAATTCCTTGTGCGCGCCCGATTCCCGGTCGGCCACGAACACACCGTGCGGCTTGGCCTTGTGTGCATCATCGTATGGCCACACCGTGAACAATACCTTGTCGGCGCCCCACCAGACTTCGTGCGTCACCCATTCTTCGTAGGTCTCTTTGTAGAGAGGA
>JBAZRU010000206.1:0-10106 GCA_041662805.1 Candidatus Hydrogenedentales bacterium
GAAGCGATTGAATTGCGTCTTGTCGGTTGTGACAAGGCAACACGCAATGGATGCGAAGAAGGCAAACGTCATGGAGAAAACGATGCGAAATCGTCCCACTACGCGGCTCGTCATGGGCGCGTTGCTGGTGTTTGTTGTGGCTGCTTTCGGTTCCTACTGGATTGGGAGCATGGAGAGTTCCGCTTCGACTGCCCTGACGCAGATTCACGCAACCGGCGGAACACCAGCTACGCAGGTGGCCCCGGGCCAGCAGGTCGGCATGCCGCGCTTCATTGTGACGGATATCCAGACGCGTCCGTCGAGTCCCAAGCCGAGACCCAAGAGATAATCGGGAGGTTCCCTCCCCCCGAAGACGACTTTCGCGCCCGCGATACCACCTATCGCGGGCGTTTCTGATCCTACTCGCGGTTCACATTGCTTGCGATCTTCGGTACCATGTTCGGTACGTGCAACCCGCGATACTTGGGCGCGAGTCAACTTGATGCGGACACATGAAGGGCATAGCCATGGTTACAAGGCAATTGGGAATAACGGTCGTCACGGCCATCGTGGCCGGAGCCATTTCAGGGATCGCGACGGTTTGGCTCCTCCAGACGCCCCCGGCCGAAGCCGCCAGCTACGGCTTGGAGGCGCCCGAGTTTCGAATCGTGGACAATGCGGGCGCCTTGCGCGGCAAGATCGGCGTCGATTCCGACGGGAATACGCGCATGACTCTGATGGATGCCAAAGGCGTGGCGCGCTTCTGGAGCGGGGTCACGGCGGACGGCACGTCCATCATCACCTTGCGCGACAAGGAAGGGAAGCCGCGTTTCTTCATGCAAGTCGATGAGAAGGAACCGTTGCTGAGCATGCGCGATGCCAACGACAAGAGCCGTATCTACTTGCAGATCAAAGATCAGGAGCCGCTGATAACGCTGCGCGACAAGAACGATCAGGGGCGCATCTTTCTCCAGGTGACCGACCAGGGGCCGGTCATGTGGTTTGCGGACGAGAAAGGGGCTCCGGCTTTCACGCAACGCTGATCCTGTGGTATGGTGCATGCTGCACTGTTGAGCCGATCATTCCAGTGAAAAGGGAAAGCCATGAAGCGGACACGGCACGGATTCACGCTGATTGAGCTGTTGGTCGTCATTGCGATTATCGGTATTTTAGCGGCGATTCTGTTGCCGGCCCTGGCGCGTGCGCGGGAAGCTGCGCGGCGGGCGTCGTGTCAGAATAATCTCAAGCAGATGGGCTTGTCGCTGTTCATGTATGCGAGCGAGCACAAAGGCACATTTCCACAGCGCCAGATCTTTCGCTACAACGGCCAACTTCATCGCGACATGATGTTCAACGGCCCCGCGATGATCCCCGAATATATCAACGACTACAACGTGATTTGGTGCCCGTCGTGGGGCGCCAATGCCGACCCCGTGTCGCGCTACGACGTCGGGAAGGGCAACGGGGACGGCGTTCTCGAGCCGACCGAGATCGGGCAAGAGCCCTATCACTACACGGGATGGCTTCTGTTGGACGATATCAACATCCTTGGGCCGCTACTCGGAACGATTGGAACCGGCATCAACGGGCGGCACGAAGAGCCTGAATTCATCAACACGCCGTGGGGCGAATTGGCCCAGGAGAACGTCGTCACGAATGGCGCCGCCAGCGACCGGGACTTCACGGTTTCCGATGCGTTTGCGGGCACGCAGGTCAACGGCGGAAACACGATTTACCGTTTGAGAGAAGGGATTGAGCGGTTTCTGGTTTCCGACATCAACAATCCCGCAGCAACCGCGATGGCGTCGAGCCAGGTGCCGCTTATGTGGGATCACGCAACGGTGAAGGCAATCGATTTCTCGCACGTTCCGGGCGGCGGAAATGTGCTTTATCTGGACGGGCACGTGTCGTTTGTGCTGTATCCGGCGGATCGGTTCCCGTTCACGCAAGACAGCGCCCGCACCCTGGGCAGTTACAACAAACCCTTCGACGGATTCTAATCGGCGCGCTTTCGTTGCCTGATCTCAGAACTCAAGTGTCGTCATGGCATAGATGGTGTCGGCGTCGTCGGAGCCTCTGCCGCCCACGTTGGATAGCCCGTTGTAGTCGATGAATGACCCGTCTTCGAAGGCTTCGCCCGTGAAGAAATGCGCGTATCCCAATTCGAAGCTCAGGTCTTCCGAATAGGCATACGAAACCCAGACAGAAGCTTCCCACCCGAGGTCTCTTGCTCCTTTGTCGGTCCAGAACGACAACGCGGGAGCAAGAGGCACCGCCCAGTTGCCAAACGAAACGGATTTCGGGGTTTCAAATTCCTGCAACGCTTCCAAATAGGTTACGCTTCCGCCGACTTCGATGCTTTCGGTGGGCGTGGCGACCACAGCCGCGTACGCCTTCCAGAAATTCGTCATCGCGGAAACGTCGATGAACGCGTCTTCGCGCCATGAAGAGAAGAGCCGGTTAAACGATACGCTGGCCTCGGGGCGCTTGAATGGATTGACCCACTCGTACACGGAAAGACCGCGGTGATCTTCTCCGCCGTAGTACGCACCGCCGACGGAGACGTTAGGACTCCATGGAATCTCAAAGGTGTATCCCAAATTCACGTGACCTGCCCACGTGCCGGCCGTTGCGTCGTCGTCTCCGTGTTGGAGTCCGTTGGGAATGAACAAGTGGCCGATGCTGCCTACATACCCCCACTGGTAGGCAACTTCCGCCTCCAAGTCCCAGCCGCGGAAGTGCCCGCCCGCGCGAGTTCCAATCGTGTGCAACTCGGTTGGGCCATAGTCATCAATGTCGACGAGGTCTTCGAACCACTCCGAGGGCGCGCTGAACGTCGTGTCTTCTCCGCCCACACCGTCGCGTAGGAACATCCAGTACAAATCAAACGTGACTTGATCTTCTTCGTGAAGACTTCCAACCAGGTGCGACTTCGTCAGTCCGTGATATACGAGGTGCCCGGGAAACAGAAGCCGCATGGGCAGGCCCATGCCGGATGGTTTGGCTTCCTCCGGCTGTGTAAACGAGACGTAAACACCGTAGAAATCCACGTCGCCGTCCTGCTCCGCGACGCCTCCTTCCGATACCTTGGTCACCCACGCGTCAATGGAAAGACCCAACCAGTTCGTTGTCAATCGAAGGCCATCAAAGGAGAGGCCCACAAACGGATCCGGTCCGGGATCCGCGCCCACCAGCCAGCCCGAACCGAATTCGAGCTCTTGGCGTCCAATCCTTAATCGCACGGGCAAGCCGAACATCTGGTCGGCCTCGATAAAGGCCTGGTAGAGTTCCACGTCGTCGCTCGTGTTGCCCCGGAAATCGGCCCCGGTGATGTAGTCCGACCTGAAGTCCTCGCCCCACGTATCGATGGAGTCAAACTCGATAAACGCGGCCACATGGTTTGTGAAGTCCGCGGACACATGGAGGCGCGTACGCTGCTCCACAAAGGTGAGTTCGTTGCCGCCGTCTCCAAGTCGATACGCGGATATCGTCCCGTCAGGGCCGATCGGCCGATACGGCAGGAAGAAGGAGGGAATTCGCTCCGTGCCCCAGGAAGGCTCGAATATGTCGGAGTACCACACCCCATAGATTTCGAGCTTACCGCCCACTTCGATGTTCTGCAATTCGGCCGTCGATGTGCCAGCAGCAAACAAGACGACACTCCAGAAGATGACTTTGTTCGCGCTTCTCATGCTTTGACCCCTATTCGCTCAGTAGCAAATTGCCCCTGCTCCAGTTCCCCGATATGGAATTCCCCGCGAGTTGGCCTAATATCTCATAACGAACATAGGGCTGCAATAGGGAAAGTTGAGGTAAGTACAGAGAGCATGCGGCGGGGAGGGTCTCGGAAGGGCGAAGGAGAGATGGCGCAAACGCGAGGCGCGGGAGGATGTCCACCACAGAAGAGTCAGCACATGCCGCTTGGCATGCCGAAGCACGTATACTCGATGTCCTGGGATCTAAGGCAATTCTCGAACGCCACACGATGGCCCGTGGCGTGGCAACGCTTCCATCAACAATTCCTGGGCGATGCACAATGACATTCGATTTCGAGAAGATCCTCGAAAGCAAGTTGGCGACCCGCCGTAAGCTTGCGTCTCTCCCTGTTGCGGAAAAGTTGAAAATGCTAGACGATTTGCGCGAACGAGCGGTCGCTATCCGCAACGCCACGGTTCAAGGCGAATCAGGCGCGGTTGTGGTTCGGGAAGAGTCTTTGCCGTATCGTGAATCGACCGATCTTTAGCAGACGCGCCGATGATTGGATCTCGAACCACGGCTTATAGGGTCTACTGGAGGCAGGGCGCAAGAAGCCCATTGATACGTTACTACTGCTTTGAGGCCTTGTGAAGTTTCTCCAGGATCTCTCTGTCTGAAGGACCTAATCTGTCGTCGCGGACTTGGAGGAATCGTTTGATATCGTTTCCGAACCTGCCTCCTTGACGGTTCATTCTGGGCTCGGCTGCGTGAATCAAAATGGCTTCAATGTGATCGAGAACAACATGGCTCCTTGCATGCACATCCTGGTTGAAGTTGGCTAGCTCTGATTTCGTCTTCACACTCCTTAGGCCGAACCAGGAGAATCTATTCCAGCGATCAGCAAGATCGTCTCTTTTGTGCTGGATAAGTCGCTTCAACAATTCCTGGCCATTGTTTTGACCGACATACACCAGATCGTAGTCCGCATACAGGACATACACCCCCCGCTGGTCTCTGAAATCGACGTGAGGGCCAGTGATGTTCTTGGCTTCGACTCCATAGAGCGCACCAGCCTGGCTACCCGCGCCCCAGTAGACATCTTCGGATTTCCAGAACAACCCGTAATTCCTGATCAGGGGCTGATTTGCCATTTTTCCCCCTTTACCATCATTTGACGTGGCAACCGTTACCCACTCAAGTCCGAATATCGCAGTCGCCAAGACAGTAATACTCTCAAGATAGACCGGGAATCAAGACGCGAGGTATGAGCACCCCTGACAGTCGAGCGCGTCAACGTATACCCATTCGCCTACGACGCGGCCCTCGCGGCCTGATTCACCTGTCGCTGATTCCGGTTAATCTGCTGCTGGGCGCGGACGGCTTGGTTGGTGCCGGGTTCCATCGAGATGACGGGTTGGTAAGTGCCGATGGCCGAAGAGAGGTCG
The DNA here is from genome assembly GCA_041662805.1 of Candidatus Hydrogenedentales bacterium. Lineage (GTDB taxonomy): Bacteria > Hydrogenedentota > Hydrogenedentia > Hydrogenedentales > SLHB01 > JAIBAQ01. The sequence goes on from JBAZRU010000206.1 coordinate 5,121, forward strand.
CCGTTTCTGCTATAGGATTCCCCGAGGCGGAGGTAGATGTCGGCATTGCCGGGCTGGAGCTGCAGGGCGGAAACGAGGACGGCTTGGGCTTCGGCGAGACGAAGTACACACTTTACTCAGAACAGGCAATGCGTCATTAATAGTACAACAGTCAAACCATATCTGCCCTCAATCAAGCACTTCGACTATTCTGCTCCCATCTCAAATAGTGCAACGGAGCGAGTTGAGCTTATTCCCGACGCACAACGAAGCCTCAGTGCTCCTCAGTTTCATCAGAAGCCGACAATGACGGGGCTACCGCCAGATCCTCCTGAGTCTCGATTCTTCCCCCGAGGTGTTCTTCGTTAATTCGCCACCAAATCCGCCATTCAACACAGGACTCCCCACTTTGGTCCATTTTCGGAAGATGGGTACGAAAGCCTGGTAAACAAAGGGGTCTTGCGACAATCACTTTCGAGAATTCTGGTCTGTGACTGCGGTCATCCTGAGTCTCGTGCGCGACGCCACGCTCCCACAAGTAGTGTCGAGAGAGTCAATTTGAGAACTTGGGCGTGTTCGCGCCCCTCCCTGCAGCGGGTTCCTGCAGTGTCTACGGGGCTGATTGAATACTGAGGATCACAGAGCAACGAAGCGGTTTGAGGCGACTGCAGCACATATAGCAATATATACTGTCCTATCGCATCTTGCTTGTCGGTGCTAAGCTTTGGGCTTTGGGCACTCTCACTTGTTCTCCCAGGCTTGAGCCGCCTCTTTGTTCAAAGGGACTCTTGGGCACCTGGTTTTCGTGAGAAGGCCGTAAGTATGAAAACGAAAAGAGGACGACAACAGTCGTAAGCCAGACTATGAAGTAGAACCTCGCAGCCTTGTAGAGGTCCGCAAGATGGTCTGTTTGCTCATCTATCCTGAGTTGGCAAATTCGATGACTATTCACGAGTGACTTCTGCAGATCCTCTCTGTTCAGAGAAACGATTTCCTGGCCTAAATCTATCTCAGTATTGGTTCTTACACCAAGAAACACCAATAACAGCACCACCGCATCAAAAAGCGAAAGAGCGGCCAAGAAGAATGCTGCGCGCATCCAAAGTGTACTGAAAGAAAAGGCTCTCGGAAGAAAAAGCCCAGCTATAACCAGCAGGAGAGAGCAGACTGTCAACAGAGTTTTGCACTTGTCCGTTAGCAGAGCACGTCGAGCCAATGCTGCAATGTGACATTCTTTAGCGACATCCAGGAGAGTATCTAAATGCTTAGCTTGATCGAGGTCCAGGTATTTGGGCACATTCGACGCGTATTTCCCTTGCCAAACATCCTTCAAGCTGACTTCAAACGCACAAGTCCTCAGTGACAGGTAAACGATTAGGGTGATTGCCGCTCTCCCAAAGATATAGAAGGTATCAAGAATTCTCTGGAGAACTCGTCCCAAGAAACGCTTACCGCTCTTGACGCATTTCATGCCTGAAGCCGCATTGGTCGTTCTACTCTCTTCTTTCAGAGAAGGCTTTCACAAAAGACTCCGCGATCCTTGGCCCTAGCGCCAGGTCCAGCCATGCCCACTGACCATTTGGATTCACTTCAAGAAAGTACCACTCACCGTCTCGAGAAACTACCATGTCAATGGCGGCGAAGCGAAGTCCGTAATTTCTCACAAGAGCGGCAAGACTTGATTGAACGTCGGGAGGCAGAGGGACTCGACTATACGAAACGCCTTTCATATTGTTGCGGCGTATGTCACACAACTGGACGCCATTGTCATCCAAACCGCAGAGTTCTACCGCGATCATATCCTCATCGACAACAGTTATTCTTACGTCACTCTTCTTATCGATGAATTGCTGAAAAAGCGTGGGGCATAGACTCAAATCTTCGAGTGAATGCAGAAAGGCCTCGGGAACAAGGTTCGAGTATATTAGAGAATCAGTTTGCTCGCCAGAACGTTTGATATAGCCAGTGCTTAAGGGTTTGACGACGACTCGACCATTGTGGTCAGCAAAGAACTTCCGAAGCTTAGACTCGTTCTGAGTAAGCAACGTATCTGGCACTCGCAATCCAAGTATCTGGGCAGTGCTGAGTTGCTCTAGCTTCCGTGATGCTGCCGCATTGCATGATGGATGGTTCATCCATCGCGCCTTGGGGATGTGGGCTAGAAAGCCCTCTAACGCTGCTGCCCATTCATCAAGGACGTATTGGCCTTCAGGAGAGCCACTGAAGCGCTCGTCCTCGAGACGCTCCGGGCGACGATACCATACATTGGAGAACACTTCGGGCGAATGTCTGCATCCTTCCCATTCGATTACGGGTATCCCGGCCTCATAGGAGAAACATGAGCGCGATAGGAGTGTGTCTGTGTCCAGGCGCAAACAGGCAAATCCGCTTCTTACTAGGAACGGCAAGAGGTAGTCTGCAGTTGCGTCTTGAGTCCCTGTAATTATCAGGATCATAGCATAGGTGCGCTTTCCCTCATAAACGCACTACAACGATCACCTGTATTGTGCGCCGCGAGTACCCCGGCAGCGTTCAACAGGTGCAACATCTCTATTCATAGACGCTGAAGAGAGTGGAAGGATTCCATAACGGGCGGACCACGCATCTTGGTCCGGTTGTTCCACTTTTACTGCTGTCATCGTCTTTGTACCCAAAGTGACGCGCAGATCAGAGAAGTTTGGGTAGTGAAGATTGTCAAAGACTCCATATTCTGCCATAGGGGCGTCAACGTCAGAGACTTCTCCCCTTACCTCCGTAAAAGTTCTGGTGCCAGAAGCAACTTGTGTCGCGTCTATCGGCTCACAGTCTCGAATTGGTTCCTGAAAGCGAAGCAAGAAAGTCAACGAACGTACCTCCAGCGGTGACCAGACTCAACTGGTACTCTCGCCCATTCCCCCACAGACGTCCAGTTGGTCTTATGCTTGGGAGAGTACCACGTTTACAGTGCCTTTACAAGTGCCTATCAGTATTGTAGCACTGGAGGCAATTCTTTCAAGGGTTTATAATTTCGCAGTATTCTTCACTCGAAGTGCGCATTTCTTAGGAGGACGGCTGGCCAAAGTTTGCGGTCGCTACAGCGTACTGCCCACATGTATTCTTGAACACGGGGTGTCGGACTTACCCTGCAAACAGAACAATAGCTATGCCACTATGAGCATCATATTTGCTCACCTCCACTTAAGTGGATAGAGCTCACTTTGAAGCTGCCTTTGTTGCCTGGCTCACCTGCCGTTGGATTCGCGCGATCTGCTGTTGGGCACGGACAGCTTGGGTGGTGCCGGGTTCCATCGACATGATGGATTGGTAGGTGTCGATGGCCGAAGAAATGTCGCCGCTTCTGCGATAGGATTCGCCGAGGCGGAGGTAGATGTCGGCATTGCCGGGCTGGAGTTGCAGGGCGGAAACGAGGACGGCTTGGGCTTCGGCGTATTGGCCCATTTGCTGGTAGGTCTGTGCCAGGTTCATGTGCGCGCTCACGTTGCCGGGGGCGGTCTGGAGGATGCTTTGGTATTCGGCCATGGCGGAAGGCAGGTTGCCGGTTCGGCGGTAGTAGTCGGCCATCGCCAAGTGCGCTTGCGCGGAGCCGGGTGACGTGCCGACCCAGTCGCTCAGGAGTGCGCCCTCTTGCGATGTCATCCCCAAGCGGCGATACAACGCGGCGGCGTTGGCGTAGGAATCCGTCTTGCCTCCAGCCATTTCTTGATAAAGCGCCAATTGGCTTGCGGCTTCCGTATTCATGCCGAGCGACTCATAGGCGCGGGCGAGGCTGAGGTAGGATTGCGGGTCGTTGGGGTGCGCGTTCGACCAGTCCTGGTAGGTGCGCAGGGCTTCGTCGGCCATGCCGAGGTCGTTGTAGGCCTGGGCCAGCGCCTTGTACTCCTTGCTGTTCAGGGTGGCGGATTGCTCCGCCGTCTGAAGCTGCGCGAGGGCAGAGGAGTAATCGCCCTGCTTGAGCGATTGGCGGGCGGAGGCAATTTGGCGGCTTGCTTCGGAGGCGTTCTTCTTCTGGGACTTATCTTTGGGATTGTCGCTGTGCTTCTGCATCGCTCGGACGAGCTTTGCCATGGTGCGTTTGCCGGCCTTGGCATCTGTATCGACACGGGCAGAGGCCTTCGATTCCTTCCCCGTGGAGGCAAGGGCGGCCAGGGCCTTGGCGATGGGATTGTCCGAAGCGGGCTCCGGGGCATCGTGCAGCAAGCGCTCGGTGGAAGACGCGGCGAAGGATTCGGAACGAACCAGCTCCTTGTCGCTCGCGGCCACATCCACTCGCGCCGGAGTCTCCTGGAGCGCGCGCGCGTCTTGGAGCGCTCCCTGCGCCGTGTGCAAACGCCATGTCTGCACCGACAGCAGGAGTGTCAATACGGCGATTGCCGCTACAGTGAGCTTCGACACGACAGGTCCCTCCCGGGAAGTGCACGATTAGGCTCGGCCCTTCCCTCTGTATAACCCTAATCTTCGGGCGGAGTTCCGTCAAACCGCGTTTCGCGTCAAATCGAATCGAGGCGTGCCGCTTCTCCGATGCCCAAAGAGCGCAATAGGACAGGTGAAAAGGGTACCATCTCCCGAGAGAAGTGCGGGGGCAATCACCACATTTCAGTCGGGGTTACGTTCAGCGGTAAGGAACATGGCATGAAGTTTCGATTCTCGATCCGGTTCTCTGTGGTGGTTGCAGCCATTGCGCTCTCGGCTGGAACTGCCGGGGCCAGTGAACTGACTGTCGGCGACGCCTACGCCCGAGACAGTGGCGAAGGCTTGGTGTGGACCATCGGCACGAAGGCAATCGAGATAACATTCGATGGCCGCGACAGCATGTTCCGGTTGGTCAGTTTTGTGAACAAGACGTGCGAGCCGCCGCTGGAATATGTGGAGGCGAATACGGCGGCTGCGCCCTTCGCGTTGGACTCGGAAAGCGCTGTCTCTGCGGCTGATAACGCGGAAAGCCAATGGGCGCTAAAGACAGCCGCCGCGCAACAGGTCGCGACGGGCGGCTGTCTTTAGCGCCCATTG
>JBAZRU010000207.1:0-10090 GCA_041662805.1 Candidatus Hydrogenedentales bacterium
CACGCACCATATTCTGCAGCAAGCGAATGGCCACGTCTTGGTCGCGGATGGCGCTGAAACTCATGGGCGGAGTATCCGTTCGTCCGACAGGCGTCGAATGTCCTCGGCCACGGCTTCCACCGAACGCGCCCCGTCCACGAGAACCACGCGGTCCGGCTCGATTCGCGCGAGCGAAAGGAAGCCCGCGCGCACACGACGGTGAAATTCGATAGACTCGTTTTCGATGCGGTCCAGCCCACGTCGCGCCGCCGCGCGTTCGAGACCAATCTCCGGGTCGATGTCCAGGATGATCGTCAGTTCGGGCCAGACGCCTTCCGTGGCGATTCGGTGCAACGCGGCAATTGTGGCTTCCGGCAAGGCCCGGCCCGCGCCCTGATAGGCCGTCGTCGAATCGGCGAAGCGGTCGCAAAGAACAATTTTTCCCGCCTCGAGCGCGGGCCGAATTCGTTCGGCGACATGTTGCGCGCGCGCCGCTGCGTACAGCAAGACTTCCGCGACGGGCGTCAGCGCATGGTTATTCGGGTCGAGCAGCACACGGCGAATGGCCTCGGCGATGGGCGTGCCTCCGGGCTCGCGTGTGACTTCCACCTCGCGCCCTTGCGAGGCCAAATACTCTTTCAGGAGCACAAGTTGGGTCGATTTGCCGCAGCCTTCAACGCCTTCGAACGTGATGAAGCAGCCTCGCGTCATTCGCCCAGCGCTTTCTTGCGCGCACGCTGCGCCGCCGTAAAGAAAGCATCCAGAGTTGCGCCGTCGCGCTCGTCGATCATCGTGCGCACGGCGTCGAGGCGCTTGGCGAGATCGGCCAGCCCTTCCAGGATGGCCGCGCGGTTCGTTAGGCAAATGTCGCGCCAGATCTCGGGGCGTCCCGCGGCCACGCGTGTAACGTCGCGAAAGCCCCGGCCTACGACGGAATGGATATCGCCCAATTCGCCCGCGGTTGCGGCGACGAGGGCGGAAGAGATGTGCGGGATATGGCTTGAGCGCGCCACAAGCGCGTCGTGTAGGGAAGGTTCAATCTCCACCACGCGCGCGCCGGCGCCTTTCCACAGGGCGCAAACGGCCTCGTGAGCGTCCGGGGCATGGCCGTCGGCGCATTCGACGATCGTCACGCAGTTCTCGTAGAGACGCTCGGTGGCGTGCTCCGGGCCGTATTTCTCCGAACCGGCCATCGGATGGCTGCCGACGAAGCGCAAGGGATGCGGCCAGGTCGCGCGCGCGTGCGCGCAGATCTCCGCTTTCGTGCTCGCGACGTCCGTGACGACGGCGTTCGGTTCGCACGATGCCGCAATCGTGTCGAGTTGTCCGGCGACGAGCGCGGCGGGCGTGCAGAGCACGATTAGGTCCGCGCCGCGGATACCTTCACGGATGTCTAGAAAAGTCTTGTCGATAGCCCCGAGTTCGAGCGCGGTATCGAGGGATTCCTGCCGCCGCCCTATGCCATGGACATGAGCCGCCATGCGGCGCGCCTTGAGCGCAAGTCCGAGCGAACCGCCAAGCAGCCCCACGCCGACAATTGCGGCCGTGTCGAAGCGCGGAGTCACGACTGTTCCTGTGCCGCGGCAATGGCTTCCGGCAACGTGAACACCCCCAAGTAGAGCGCCCGGCCGATGATTACTTCGTCCACTCCGTCCGGCTCCAGGGCCTTGACGCGCCGGACGTCCTCCAACGACGACATCCCGCCCGAAGCGGTCACGGGGATGCCGACTGCCCGAGCCACCGCCTGCGTGGCGTCCAGGTTCGGACCCTTCATCATGCCGTCGCTTAAAATATCGGTGTAAATGATACGACAGGCCCCGGCGTCTTCAACTTGTTTGCCGAAGGTCACCGCATCTGTCTCGGTGGTTTCGAGCCATGCGCTAAGCGCAACTTTGCCAGCCCGCGCATCAATCCCGACGACGATGCGATCAGGATAGGCGCGTGCGGCCTCGCGCAGCAACTCGGGGTTCTCGTGAGCGGCCGTGCCCAAAATAATACGCTCCGCGCCGGCATCGGCAAGCGCGGCGATACTCTCCATCGTACGGATACCGCCGCCAACTTCGACGCGCAGACCGGCTTCGGTCAAGCGGCGCACGGCGTCGAGCACGCAGACTTTCCCGCCTCGGGCACCGTCCAAGTCGACAATATGGATAATCTCGCCGCCGAGTTCGTGCCAGACACGCGCCTGCGCGACCGGATCCTCCGCGAAAACGGTCTCTTGACCGTAATCGCCCTGAACCAGATTGACGCAGCAGCCGCCCCGGATATCAACCGCGGGGACGATGCGCATAGTTAGGCAACGGTTTGCAGTTTGGCTTTGACGACTTCGATAATCCGGTTGAATCCGGCTTCATCCGTCGCGGCGATCTCCGCAAGCATCTTGCGGTTCACGTCGATGTTCGCGAGGCGAAGGCCAAGCATAAACCGGCTGTACGTGATGCCCGCCGCGCGGGTTGCCGCGTTGATGCGCGCAATCCAAAGCTTGCGGAAATCGCGCTTGCGTGCCTTGCGGTCGCGGTACGCGTAAACGCCCGCGTGGTCGACCGTCTGCTTCGCCGTCTTGATTAACCGGTGATGTGAACCGCGGTAACCGGACGCTAATTTGAGGACCTTCTTGCGGCGGCTGCGTGACGCCGGTCTTCCTGTAGCTCTTGGCATGACTATGCTCCTTCAATCTCAGTGCCGCCAGGTCGTGGCGGGTAAATTCGTGTTACGGAATCCGATGCCTGGCCGATATCAGCTATACGGCATCATCTTCTTGAGACGCGGCGCATCGGCCGGGCTCACGATCACCGCGTTACGCAGGCTGCGCTTGCGCTTCTGGCTCTTCGGGGTCAACAAATGGCGCGCGAACGCCTTGAACCGCTTGAACTTGCCTGTACCGGTCCGTTTGAACCGCTTCGCGGCGGACTTGTTGGTCTTCATCTTCGGCATATGATCTCCTTTTCACCGTGGGACTCTGCCCAAAACAGGCAGGCTTTACCACGCTTCTCGCCCACGGCGCTCTCGTTTACGCCAATGTCCCGCAGGGCCGCGCAGGGAAAAAACTCCCTCCCTCGATAGCTCACGCGACCCTATCCCGAGCACCCACTCGGGGTGCTCTATAATTCCTCGCCGCTAAATCAGCGCGACGGGGAAAGAACCACGATCATGCTTCGGCCTTCCAGGCGGACCATCTTCGGATCGATCTGATCGCTGCTCAGATCCCTGGTCGCCTCGAGCACCCGCGCCAGAATGTCCTGACCAAACTCCGGATGTGCCATCTCGCGTCCGCGGAACGTCACCGTGACTTTGACCTTGTTCCCTTCCGTGAGGAACTCCCTCACGTGATTGGTCTTGTAGTCGAAATCGTGGTCGTCAATCTTGGGGCGGTACTTGACTTCCTTGACGGTTACGATGTGCTGGTTCTTCCGGGATTCCTTCATGCGCTTGCTCTGCTGGTACTTGTACTTGCCGTAATCCATGATCCGGCAAACGCTCGGCACCGCGTTCGGCGCCACTTCCACCAAGTCCAGCCCCCGCTCAAATGCATCTCGCAACGCATCCTGGGGCGACATGATTCCCAGTTGATTTCCGGCCTCGTCAATAACGCGTACTTGGCGTGCGGTGATGCCCTCGTTCACACGCACCTTCAGGTCGATCGGCTTGGCGATTAGATCACCCTCCTGTCATCCCGTGAGCTTCCGTTCTCTGCACCATGCTGCCCCGAATCACGGCATCCGCGGCAACAATAAAAAAGGCGACAGGGCACGCCGTGCCTCTGCCGCCAAAAATATACAGGATACTCCTGTCAGCAACCTTGCGCCCAGACCTATACGGTCGCGGCAAGGTGAGAAGCCGGCGCTCCTACTTGCGCTTTTACAGCGAACCAGACTCTACCAGACGCAGGGGGGTGGTGTCAAACACGATAAGGTGAGAGTTTGGGACGGAGTCAATCGAGAGATTGGCGCGCCCGGCTCCCGATACAGGCCCCGGCTAGTCATTTGCCTGGACATAGCGGACTATGATGTCCTCTGCCGATCAGGGCCTCTCCTGTGCAGCACAACCTTGACCGAGTGTCCCTCCTGTACGATCAATCCCTCTAGAACTCCCCTCTCGGCGTCTACCGTGCCGTCGAACTTAATGTTGACGCGTGATAGGGTGTACTGCAGCCGGCCCTTTTCGAGAGTACCCTTCTCCACGGGAATCCCCACGGCGCCTTGATCGGGACTATCCACGAAGCCGACTATCGAGCCGTCGGGGCGTGCCACAAATCGGTAGACGATTCTGAGCGTGCGCCCTTCCTCGTCGAAGGTCCCCTCCCATGTGCCGGCAATCGCATCGGAATCGGTGACTATCGGCTGTTGCGGCCATTTCTGGAATTCTTTGGCCTGGAGCCGTGCCATCTCGCCCTGTCGCGCCGCGATGGCTTCCAGCAAATCGTTTCGACCATCAATTTCTCTCGAAAGCGCCGTCTCCAACACGGGATCATGCCCGGCGAAGTATTCGCGCGACGTTGTGGGAATGGAGATATCCGGAAAGAGCGAATCGTCGTCCGATTCCATGGGATGAAACATCTTTGTCGAGTACTGAACGCGAATCCCCGAATTCGGCAACGAGAAGCTGCTCACTTCCCCCGCGCAGTTCGGTTTTCCGCCCGTTGCTTCGCCAGCCAGTACGGCATTCGTTTCGCTCCTCAATTCTATCGCGTTCAGCACGGCACTGGAAAACGTGCCCGGACCAATCAGCACCCACAGATTGCCGGGCTTATTGATGTTGGGCCGGGCTTTGATGCCTTCGAGCATCGGACGAAAGAGCGCGGAATTGCCGCCGCCGTTGTTTCGGAGATCGATGATTAAACGTTGAGCGTGCGAATCATCGACCAGACGCCACACTTCCTCGAAAGCCCCGGCTATGGGACCTTGGGAATCGTCGCGGCACTTGTTGTACTGAAAGTAGACTGCGTGCTGTTGCTCGATGAGCGTGCACCAATAGTACTTGCCCAGCTTCTCGTACGAAATTGCCCCGGATGCTCCCGGAGTATCGACGGTCATCCCCTCATTCAAGTCGGCATAATGTCGCGACACCGCAGTCAACGTTCGACTTATCGGCGCGCCGTCGCTCCTCTCGAATGAGAATTCGGCCGTCTCCAGTGACGGCGAAAACCCGAGCGCGTGAATGATCGAAGGGTGGACGAGTTCCTGCGGCACGCACCGGTCCAACCATGCGGCGTTTTCGTGCGATATCGTAGACGCAATCCGCTCCCGCACCTCGGCGAGGGGTACGGCCCCCATCGACACCAGACGGCAACCGACCAAGTCCAGGTTTGGCGGTTTGGCGGCACAAACAAAGACCCCGTCAGCAAAACACCGAAGAGAAACGGGATAGACTCGTTCGGAGGCCTTGTCCCAACTCACTTTCGTGTGAGAGTCGCTCACCAATGCCACAATGTGCCGCAACCGGTAGAAGATCGCCTCGTCGTCAAGCTTGCTCACATCCGCCTCCAGCAGACGGATCTCCTCGCGAAACAGCGACTCCGAGACGTGGGCGAAAGGTTTCACGTGACGCTTGCTCAACTCCCTTGCGGCAAAGTCGATGTCGCCCACCCACCGTTCGCGTCGTCTTGCTTCGCTCTCCTGCGGCGAACAGGCAAGCGTCAAGAACAGGATTGCAGTTGACGCCAAAACCAGACCGCGACGCCTGTATGTATACAAGTATTTGTACAAGAGTAGGTCCTTTCCTCTTGGCCGGTATGTCGTCTTCTCGGCCTCGCGCGTCCCTCGAAGAGAATAGCCCGAGAGTCCACGAGGACTAGATACTGGCTAATCCGATGGCGACCGCTCTGAGTCTTCGAGACGCCCCCAGCGCCCACCCTCGGTGAGCATTCAAAGTCTTTGACGGTAGGCCGTGGGGCAAGGTTTAGCCCGCATTTTTCACCGGCACTTGGACGCACCGGTGAGAGATGCTCACGTGCAAGACTTTGATTTTATGCCCTGAGACCTTTCCTTCAGTGCAAATGTGATGTTCTGGGGCATCAACTCGCCAGTCCGAATCTTCGCGCATATTGTTGCATATTATAACATATTGCGATATAATGCACACAATGGAGAGTCCATAATGCAGTTAATGTCCATAGAAGACCTCGCCGTATATCTCGGGGATTCCAAACGGACTATCTACAAGTACATCGCGTCCGGGGATTGCCCGCCGTACATTCGCATCAGTTCGAAGAACATCAAGTTCGACCGCGCGGATGTAGACGCGTGGCTGGAATCGAAGAAAGTCTCACCGAGTGGAAAAGGAGAAAACGCCCCATGAAGAAGACGCTTCCTGCCATGGCCGTGATGGAAGTAGCCTGGGGGTCGGTAGCGTTTCTGGCGCTCATCTACGGATTGCCGCTGTACATACTCGTTCGGGTCATCATGATGATTCGAAGTCACTTACGTCGTCGCGATGAGGAATCGCGCCTTGTGCGTCTTGAGCTAGGCAAGATCGGGCATGAATTGGAGGCAATGCGGAAAGCCCAATCGGGTTCGGTGAGCCCGAAGTCTCAGGAGTAGCGGAGTGTTGCGTCGCAACGACCGGCGCACAAACATGACGCCTTATTGCCGCTCCACGTTCTCTCATTTCTGTTGAGGGTCTTCGCCCCTCGGTGGTATGCTGCCGGTTCGTTGTGAGTCTTGCGCCATGTTGACATCGGCGGATCGGCTTTAGCCGCTGACTTGGGGCCACACAAACGGAAATAGATGCCGGATACAACCACGCCAGATAGCGCAGCCGCCTTGCCTGCCTCGGAGCCTCCGCCCTCCACCGGACGTCATGCGCCCCGGCGCGGCGCGGTGTTATTTGTGGTGGTATTCCTTCTCAGCACGTTCGTGCTGCTCGCGTTGAATCGCGCGGCCATCAATTCGTCGTTCATGAACTGGTACCTGTTCCACGTCGCGAGCCATACAGCGTGGGTGCTTGATATCGTCGGCGAGCATGGAAAAGTTGAAGACCCCGACCTGTACAAAGATCGTATCGAGACCGTGCGTGCGTCGATTCGCGAATGGCAAGGCTTCAAGCCCGAACCCGGCGATGCGCCCGCTCCGGCTGCGGATCAGAAGCCTCTAACCTCGTACGAGGTATGGACCTACCGCGCCTTGCGCCTTCGAAACGATTTGCGGCGCGAAGAGGAGCAGATCAAGCAGACTGATCCCTTGCCGCGTCCGGAGATCAGGTCCATCGATGATCAACTTCGCCATGTCTCCGGAAACCTCGATCGTGTGGGAAGAGCCATGCAACGCTCGTCCCGGTCCGGTCCCATCCAGGTGACGGTGCCGGAGATCACCGAGGCCGTAAATGCTGCCCGAACAGAGCTTGCGTCGCTTGAATCGGCCGATCCCGCGAGGGCCGGCCGGCAGCAGGCTCTGGACGCGCTTGAGCGTCGCGTCGACGAGATTCGTCTCGCGCAGCGGGCTTTCTTGGAGGAGCGTTCTCGGAAGATTGCCCTGCAAATCAGCGATCGCACCGGACCCACAGTAGATTTCTTGATGAAGACGGGGCTCGATTCCGAGCTGGCGCGGGCGCAGAAGCAACTGGACTCTATTCAGACGGACGCTTCGCTTTCCGTCGAGCAGCGCGCGGCGCAGGCCCAACCAGTTCAGGCAGTCGTAACGCAATTGACCGAAAAGCGAAAGCAAACGCCGGAGGCGAAAGAGAACAAGGATATCCGGTTTCGGTTCAACGTGGTTCCGGATTGCGGTGCGCTCTCCTCCATGGCGATCTTCCTGGCAGCCATGCTGGCATTCCCGACGCAGATGTGGAAGCGCCTCGCGGGTCTGCTAGCCGGAATCCCCATTCTTTATGTTGTGAATATTATGCGACTCAGTTGCCTGGCCGTTATCGGCGCATACACGGATGCAGGCGAACTCTTTGTGTTTGCCCACGAGTACGTTTGGCAAGGGATCTATATCCTATTTGTCGTGGCCGTTTGGCTGTTGTGGGTGGAGTTCTTGGTGAAGCCAAGAGGGAAGAAGGCTGAAGATCATGGACCGAAGGCTGCAGGTGAGGAGAATCTGAAATCTCAGATCTGAGATCTGAGAAACTCGAAGTCCGCAAGTCCAAAATCCAGAATCCAACGGCGCACCGTGAGGGAATGGCAATGCCGCAGCAGTTTACCGCGCAACGGTTCATCTGGTTCTGCGTAAAACTCTTTGTCCTTGGCCCCGTTTGTCTATTCGCGTGGTGGCAAGTGATGCCTTCCTATGCGTTCGGGCTTGGTCAATTCACCGCGGCCATCCTCAAACACCTCTTTGGCTTTCCGATTGAGGGCGTCGTCGTCCACCGCGAAGGCTTCATGAACACCGATACCGTCATGGGATATGTCGTGCACGGGCGCGAGGCCACGCTACCCATCGCACAACTCGTCTCGAACATTGCCACGTTTCTCGCCCTCATGCTGGCCACGGGCAAGCTCGGGTGGCGGCGTCTGGCGCTCGGAATCGCCGCGGGTGTCGCGATCCTGGCGTTCACGCACGCCGCGTACCTGATTACGTTCTACTCCATGGCCCAGGCCATCGCCCGCGACCAGACCTATTTCGTTGCCGTAGCCCAAGTTCTGATTACCCTCCCCTTTGTCCTCTGGATTGTGTTTGCCTTCTGGAACCAATTGCCGTGGGCGAAATCCTCCTCCAACAGTCCGGACGAGGACCTGTCGTAGGGCAAAGGGCCTTTCCGGGTATTTCGCCCGCACCTTGCTGCCTAATCAGGGCAGGGGATTCAATCGTGAAACGTCTCACAGCTTGTGGTACGATAGGGGGACGTTTCGATGCGAGACCAGGGGGGTACCGCACCAAGGAGATTGGATTCATGGCCGGTATTACTGTGCGCAATCCACTGAGCGGCGAGATTCTTTACAACATCGCCGAACCCACTGATGTCGAGATACGACAAGTATTTACGACGGCTCAGGAAGCACACGGGGTCGTCAGCGCGATGTCCGTGGAAGAGCGCATTGCCGAGACGCGAAAACTGAAACAGTACATCATGAAGAACCGGGAGCAAATCTGCGACAAGGTCATACGGGAAACGGGCAAAAGCCGGCTCGACGCGCTGCTAACCGAGATTTTCCCCGTTGTCGATCTGATTGACTACTACGAGAAGCACGCGGCTAAGATTCTGGCCGACCAGAAAGCGCCAACGCCGCTCATTCTGATGGGCAAGAAATCGTATGTGAGTTTCGACCCGATTGGCCCGGTCTTGGTCATTTCGCCGTGGAACTACCCTTTCACCCTGAGTTTTCTTCCGACGCTGTGCGCGTTTCTGGCGGGTAATTCCGCGATCCTGAAGCCGTCGAAAGAGACGCCGCTGAAAGGGGTTGTGGAAGAAATTGTGAAGAACAGCGGGTTCCTGCCGAACGCGATTCAGGTCTTCTATGGAACACGTGAAGCGGCGGCAAAGCTGATCGACCTGAAACCCGCGAAGATCTTCTTTACGGGGAGCGTAGCCGCGGGAAAGAAGATCATGGCGCAGGCCGCGGAGCACCTGATACCCGTTGAACTGGAACTGGGCGGCAAGGACCCGATGATCGTATTCGACGACGTGGACCTTGAACGGACCGTAAACGGGGCACTGTGGGGGGCCTTCACGAACACAGGCCAGAGTTGCACGTCGGTGGAACGGGTCTACGTGCAGGAAGGGATCTACGAGCAATTCGTGGCGATGGCAAAAGAGAAGACGGCGCGGTTGAGCACGTTCGCGGGCAAGCCCGACGACCAAGGCGATCTGGATATCGGCACGATGACCACGGAGAGCCAGCTTGCCACGGTGGACGAGCACCTTCAGGACGCCTTGGACAAGGGAGCGACCATCCTGGCGGGAGGCCCGCGGAAGCCGGGCTCGTTCATTTTCCCGCCAACGGCGCTGGCCAACACGGACGCGACAATGAAGGTGGTAACGGACGAGACCTTTGGCCCGTTGCTGCCCATCATGATGTTCCGGACCGAGGAAGAGGCGATTGCCTTGGCGAACGATTCGCCGTATGGGTTGAGTGCGAGCGTGTGGTCCGGGGACCTGGTGCGAGCGAAGCGCGTGGCACGGAAACTTGTGACCGGCAACGTGTCCATCAACAATGTGATGGCGACGGAAGGCA
>JBAZRU010000208.1:0-9705 GCA_041662805.1 Candidatus Hydrogenedentales bacterium
GCCCACAAGCGCAGGCAGGTTTGAAGCGGCAACGAGCGCGCTCGCCAGGAAAGCATGGTATACACCGCCCAGCGCCTTCCCGAGAACCAACTGCGACGGAGTCGCCAAGGTAAGTTGGAGCAAGTCCTTAGTGCCTCGCTCCAACTCTTTGGTGAAGACCGAAGCGCTTACAGGCCCCACCGCCAAGACCGCCACAAGGGAAAGCGCTGCCATCCAGCCAACTATGACGAATTCCTCCGGTCCTCTGAACTCCATGCCATCGCCCGAAAACGCCATGGACGCAAACGCCAAGTTGGACACTAGGAGGACAAGCGCGACGATCACAATATTCGGGCCGCTCAGGCCCTCCGTGAACGTGCTGTGCCGTAGCTCATAAACGAGTATCGGATTCCATCGGTCAGGGATTGGTCGCGCCATTCGGCGGTTTGGGCGCGCCTGAACAAGCGAAGTGCGAGAAGAGCCAAAGATCTGGAATTGCGGTTTCGCCGCCGGAACAACCAAGTCCGGAGTTGGGCGCGAGAACGTTCTGTACGCGACAACATACGCGAGAGTCGCCAAGAGGATTTGTATGCCCAGGGATGCGGCAGTCGTTTCGAGCGGATCTGGGCCGATGATTGACTTGACACTCAGAACGGCAGGCGTCGTGGCGAATAGTGTTTTGGCGAGCGAAGCGAGTTCTTGCGGGCGCCGGCCGGAGAACATCATAACCGCGAGGGGGACGAGGGGATAGGCAACGACGCAGAACGTTGTCCACGCCATGGAGCGTTGCGACGCCTGTCGTGGATCGGTTGCAGTGGCCGAGAAGGCCACGGCCCCAATGCCTGAGGCGATTGCGCTAGCAGGGACGACGATCAGGGGAACCATGAGCGGCGAGAGGTCGAGAGGAAAGACAAATGCTGCAATCGCAAGCAGAGGCATAAATGAAATAATTAGGACGGAATACGAGACGAATGAGTTCAGAAGCAGGCCCGCAATAATCCCTGTAGGCGTAATTGGCGTCAGTCTCAATAAGTCATGCGTATTCTTCAACCGTTCTTCGATCAGACTCTGGGCCGCCATGAGAGGGACGATACCGATGAGAGCGAAGAGCACAGCAAGACCAATGCCACACGAGACGAGTTTGCCGTTATTGGCGGCCATGGAATAGGTCACCTCGTCGGCTGGCCACGTCAAATAGAGAATGCCCCATGCCGCAATGAGGATAATCGACAGGATCAAGAACTGGCCCTTCTTCTTCGCTTCGATGTACACATGACGGCGCACGAGGGCCATGAACGCCCAGGGTGGGCGCAGGCGTTGCGGGATACCGGGGAGTTTCATGCACCCCTCTGTCGTCCGAGCCAGCGACGGCGGGCGAGGCTGATGGCGACGGCGATAAACGCCGTGACCGCCAGGACATGGACGAGGAGCATATAGGGCTCAAGGAGGAACGGGTCGTTGCTCAATTGCCACCCGCGTCCCATGATAGCGCCGACAAACTGGAAGCCGCTCGTTACGGGGGAGAGAAGCAAGGCGAAACTTTCGGCGGTCCGATTGGACCAAGCACCCAAGGTCATTTCGTTGAGGATCAACACGGCGAAGGAAGGCCCCATAAAATAGCCGGCGGTCAACGCGTAGCTAAAGGGAACGGCGATGGACGTTCGGCGGACCAGCATGGAGGCAATCGCGCCAAGGGCCAGGGAGGCGAGCGCGCATAGCATGATCCAAAAGACGAACGTTAAGGTGAGCACCCACCCGTATTTGGCCTGAGCGACGATGCCCAGAACGGGAATCGAGCAGAGATAGGCGAAGGCGAACAATTGCAGTATGAGTACGAATCCCGCCTTCATTTTGCCGGAGGCGATCTGCAAAGGGGAGAGGAGGGTCATCTGCAGCAGGTCGCGCGTGTCTTGCTCGCGCTCGCGCACGAAGGTCATTGCCTGCACGGCGGGCGCGCAGAAAATGATGAACATACCGACAATGACGTTCCAGGCATACGTGATGCCTGTGAAGTCGTTACTGGTTCTTGGCCTCTCTCGCCACACGTAGAGGAGATAGAAGAGGGCGATGTTGACCCCTGCGACCAAGATGATAGTCAGCAACCATTTCCAGTGCTTCATATTTCGGAAAATGCCGGTATGCCGGTATTCGCGCAGAAAGACCGGATTGCGGTGCGTAGGCATCGCGCGGAAGATGCGTGTTCGAAGGCGCGGCTTGCTCTTCTTGCTCCAAAGGAAGAGTCTCTTTCCGTCTTGGGGAACGGTTGCCTCGCTCGGACGGCACAAGCGCCTCCATGCGATGAGCAAGGGGACGATGCAGAAAACTGCTTGCACCGCGCAGACGGTCAGTATGGCCAATCCCGTGGGCGAGGTCCCGGAGAGGAGAGAGAACGGAGATCCCTTGAACCCCCACTCGACCGCAGCCTCAAGGTGTCTTTCATCGACGTTGTCGGGGTTCAGGTAGAGTTCGATGGCGAGAGCGCCGAGGAACAGAAAGATGACATAGCCGCCGAGGGCAAGGGCGCTCCAGAGGTAGGAGTGGATGATGGCGCGAAGAGGATTCTGCTGAACGGCCGAGCAGGCGAGTCCAATCGACGTGGATGTCACGGCGATGATGGAGACGGTCACGAGCATTAGGAACATGATTTCCACGTTCACGCCGACGATGAAATAGGTTGTAGATAAAAGGGGCATCGCGACGAGCATGAGGAGCACAAAGAGGCCGAGAATGTTGATAAACTTGCCCACCAGAATGCCCGAGGGGCGTATAAGGCTGGTGCGGAGAAGGTCGAAGGTGTCGAGGTTGCGCTCCTCGAGTATCGCGCCGCCTGCGTAGCCTGGAATGAGCAGACAGGCCGCACCCAGTATCAACATGCCGAACCATGCCACGATCTCCGTGGAAGCGTTGCCCACCATGATGAGGGGCACATCGGCACGGGGCCACATGCCCATTACGCCGAATGACCCGATGGCGAGAAGCAGCACCAGCGCCAGGAAGAGACGCACGGTGCGGACACTGCGGAGCAGCTCGCGGCGGATGAGCGCCACGAAGGGGAGGGGATGCGCAGACCACCAGTTACGGATGAGCTTGATCATAAATGCAACCTTAGCGTGCGGCGTATCCAATAATCAGCGTAGACTTTGACTGCGAGGTAGAAAAGGAGCAGGGATGCCGTGAGGTGAAGTGCGGGGATCCAAAGCCATCCTTCGTTCCCGTAGCGTGAGCTGGCCAAATTGTCGACGTCGACCGCATATAGGACAGGTGATAGCAGGACGGCATACTTTTCGGCGAGAGATGCCGGCAGCGAAATAAATCTTGTCTGCGAGATGGTCAGGAAGAGCGAAGCGGGCAGGAAGAAATACGCGGCGCACAACCCGTAGGACAGTGGCACGGCAAGTACCGTCCGGCTCGCCGCCATGGATGCGATGGCCGCAAGCGAAAAGATCGCAATTATGCAGGGCAACGCCCACGTCAGCGCATCAAGGACAATTATCCAACCCCCAGAACACCGGGCGACGAGAATGAGAAGCGGCCACGCAGCGATTACGAGCGGAAGGCATAGCCGCCCCAGACTTATCGCGGCCGCGCATATCTTCCCCAAGGCTACTTCGCGGGGAGCAAGGACGGTCATTCGCAGCAGATCTTTGGTGTTCTGTTCGTCCTCGCGGACAAACGCAGTAGCGACAACAGTGGGTGCAATCAGCAAAATGAGAGCAAAAAAGAGGAAGACGAACTGGAGGACGGTATAGTCAAGTTCGGAGGGATGGAGCGAAAAGGCCCCCCAGATGTAGAGGTCTGCCCAAAGTGGAGCGGCAATGAGTGAAGGGACTATATACAACTTCACGATTCTGATGCCCTTCAAAAGGCCCGTGTGGCGCGCTTCGCGGATAAAGACGGGGTTGCGGTTATCGGCGATTGGCTTGTGGGGTCTCTTGGAATAGCCTACGGGCAATCGGGTGCGCTTCTTCCCTTTGGGCGAAGGCGCGCTGTGCGGTAGCGCGATTTCACGAGGCGGCCTGCAGAGTTTGCGCCAAGCGACAAGGAGCGCAAACGTGGAAATGCCCGCTTGAATCAGAAGGACGCGCGGGATGTTAGCGCTTATCGGCGTGCCAAGAGAAGCCGCAAGGATACACAGGGGCGTAGTCTTAAAGACAGTCATCATCACGGGCTCGGCCACTCGGTTGAAGTAGATCTCTCCGAACAAGGCCGAGACGACAAAAAGACCCACAAGAACGATAAGCATATAGCCGCCCAATGCGAAGGCGCACCACACGTAGGAGGAAATCATGGCCTTCATTGGTGCGCGATGGGCCGCGGAGCAGGCCAACCCGATGCTCACGCACGTGACGGCGCTGATGGCCACGGAAAACGCGATGAGCGGCAGGGTGCTCCAATCCACCCCGACGAGGAAGTACGACGTTGCGAACAGCGGCATGACGGCGGCCATAAGCAGGAGAAACGCGCCGAGGCAGTTGACGAATTTTCCGGCAAGGACGCCGATGGGGCGAATCAGGGTCATGCGCAAGAGGTCAAAGCTGTCGTTACTCCGTTCTTCGACAATAGCGCCTCCCGCGAATCCCGGTAACAGAATGCAAGCCGTGGCGGCGGAAAGGACTCCGAATAGGGCGATGATGCCGTGTGAGACACGGGCCATCGCGACAAGGGGCGCTTCGCTATCCGGCCAAAGAAACAAAAGGCCAACAATGCCGGTGCCGGAGGCAAACAACATCGCGCCGGACAAGTACTGGCTGCGCAGACTGCGTATCAGCTCGCGCCGGATGAGCGCCACGAAGGGGAGGGGATGCGCCTGCCAGCGGTTTGGTAAACAGGCAATCATGAATGCGTTCTCATCGGGCGCTTCAACCAATGTTCGGCGCGTCCCCGCACGGCGATTCTAGCCAGGAGCAGTGCTGCGGCCAGGTGAGCGCCGATACGCAGGAGCCACGTGCCGTCAAGCGTACTTCTGCGGTACCCCATGCGGTCAAGCATATCGAGTTGGCTGACGACAGGCGACAGCAGAACCGCAAAGTCCTCCGCTGCATTGACTCCCGAAGAGAAGTGAAGGATTTGAAAGAGTCCGACAACCGTGAATGACGGACCGAAGAAGTACGCGGCACAAAGTCCGTACGCGAGCGGGACCGCAAGCGCGGTGCGCTGCGCAGTCATGGAGGCGATGGATGCGAGGGCGAAGCACGCGATGATGCAGGGCAATGCCCACATCACGGTGGCGAGAAGTTGCAGCCATCCGTTTGCTGACTTAGCGACAATTGTGAGCAGAGGCCACCCTGCGACGAGCAGAAGGAAACAAAGCTTGGCCAAGCCGTAGGCCCCTGCCTTGATCTTGCCGATCACGATGTCGCGAGGCGTGAGCGCGGTCATGTTCAAGAGGTCTTTGGTGTCTTGTTCATCTTCGCGAACAAACGATGTCGCGAGAATCGCCGGCGCGAGCCCGACTACGATGCAGAAGAGCCACTGGAAGATGAAAGAGACAATCGAATTCAGTTCTTCGGGGAGCATCGGCGCCTCGGATACGTAATAGACGCCCGCACACAGCACGACGGCAATAAGCCCGAGCATTGCGTACAGCACTATCATGCGCCATCGGCTCACGCCTTTAAGGAGTCCCGTGTGCCTCGCTTCGCGAATGAAGATAGGATTGCGGTGGTCGGCGATGGGCTTGCGGGGCCTTGAGGAGTAGCCCGCGGGAACCTTCACGCGCACCCTACCCCGTCGCGATTGTACGCTGTGCGGGAGGGCGGGGTCGCGCGGCGGTTTGCAGAGTTTGCGCCATGCGACGAGCAAGGCGAGGGCGGACACGATAGCCTGAATCAGTAGCGCGCTCGGCATGTGAACTGCAACTGGAATTCTGAAGGCGCTGAACAAGAGGCAGACGGGCGTGGTTCGAAAGGTCGCCAAGAGTGTCCGCTCGGCTACCGATTCGAAATAGGTTTCATCACTGAAGAGATAGACAATCACCAACACGAAGTACACGAGAAGCATGTATCCGCCCAGCGCAAGTGCGCACCAAACGTAGGACGCAATCGTCGCGGACAAGGGGTTGCGATAGGATGCGGAACATGCCAACCCTACGCTGACGCAGGTTATGGCGCTTACTGTGACCGCCAGTGCGATGACCAGCAGGGCGTCCCAATCCACGCCGACGAGAAAGTAGGTTGTCGAGAACAGGGGCAAAACGGCCATCATGAGCAGGAGAAAGGCGCCGAGGCTGTTCACGAACTTTCCCGCAAGGATGCCGATGGGGCGCACCAACGTCATTCGCATGAGATCGAAGGTATCGAGACTGCGCTCTTCGATAATGGCTCCACCGGCCAAGCCGGGAAGCAAGAGACAGACGGAAGCTGCGCTCAAGACAGCAAACAGAATGACAATGGCCTCCGCAACGCCACTGAACCGGGACAGGGAGTCATCATTTGCGGGCCACAGAACCATGAGTGTGACTACGGCTATCCCGCAGGCAAGCATCATCGCGCCTGCCAAGAAGCGCCCTCGAAGCGAACGGAGCAAGTCGCGGCGGATGAGCGCGACAAAGGGAAGTTCTGACGTGTACGGCATGCGTCAGACGTCTCGCATATGGCGCAAGCGGAAGATCCACTCGGAGATCTTCAGAAGAAGCGCCGCGAGGGCGAGATAGGCAAATTGGCTTAAGAGCCAATTCGTCACGGGGCCTTTGCTTGAGCTGAACGCGGCGTAGTAGCCGCCAATCAACGAGATAAAGGGGAGATACTCATCGTTGGCGTGGCGCTGGCCGAGCGTGTTCGCATAGATGGTCATGGACCACCACACCAGCAAGCCAAGGCCGAGAAAGACGAACGCATTGAGCAGGATGCCTGCGGTAATCGCTGTGCGGGTGTATCGCGAAATAAGGGAAATCAAGAGGCTCAGGCTGACGGCGAGCGCCGCGCACACCGGCATCGTGATGTAGAAAGCGAAAACCATGACCGCGAAGCGGTTTTCCACGAAGAAGACCGGCACGGAAGCGAGCGCTATGGCGCAGATGAGCGGGGCTAGGGTCAAGACACCGGCAATGGCCTTTCCGCGCACGACGTCGCGTGGTTTCAGTAGTGTCATGCGAAGCATATCGATGTTGCCGAGTTCGCGCTCTTTGGTAAACGCGTTGGCCATGATGATCGGCGCGAAACTGACCAAGGCGAGGAGTTCCAGGCAAATCCCGAAGGCGAACGAGGTGTAGTAGCCGCCGGGGTCTACAAACATGGTCATTGCGATGAACAAGAAGCCGAAGACCGTTATAGTCACGTAGAAGACACGGACGAGTGTGGTTCCCCGCGCGAAGAGCCCCCATCGGATTTCGCGCACGAGCATGGGGTTGCGGCCATCCTCGATGGCCGGGCGGCGGCGCGACGGATCGATCAGGTAGTAGGGGAATTGCTTGCGCCGTGCTTCAAGGACGGCTACATCGTCGATGACCTTCTCAGTGCGAATGCGCTTAGGGGCGGCCTGTCTGCGGAGACGCCGCGAGGCGAACGAAATCCCGAGGGTGCACAGGAGCACCTGAACAAGCAGGGCCAGCGCGAATGCTCTTGTCGACAGGAAGCCGGTGAAGAGGGCGAGGGCCGTGCCTGCCGGCGAAACGTAAGTGAATAACGAGGCAGCGCCGCCCGAGGCGGCTAGGTTTGCAAATGACCGAGGGTAGTACCCAACGTTGAGGGTGTAGAAGAACGCCTCGAACAGAAACTTAGGTCCGCCCATAAGAATCGCGATTAGGACATAGGACGCGACGAGGGCGACAACGCCCCGCTTAAAGACGGTAGACATCACAATGCCGACGGTGCCGCAGAATGCTGCGAGCATAAGTAGCAGGACAAAGGAGTACGCGAGCTGCCGTGTGTCGAGCCCTACGGCAAAGAGGGCGCTTGCATAGACAGGCAGCGCGGCCACGACGACAAGCATGTAGACGCCGCAGGTGTTGAATAGCTTGCCCAGGAGGATGGAGCGCGGGCGTATTAGGGTTAGGTACAGGAGATCGAAGGTGTCTTGTTCGCGCTCGGAGACGATACTCGCGGCGCCGAGCGCGGGAACAATCAGCGCGCATCCATAGAAGAGCAAGACCGTGATCGTCATGATCAAGGCTTGGGAAACGGCAGCAGCTTCTTGAAGGACCAAGCGGTCGGCCGGCCAAACGGACGTGGTGATGAGGACGGCAAGACTCAGCAGCAAGAGCACCGAGTAGAACGTGCGCGCCCGGCGCAAATTCTCCATGAACTCGCGCTTGACTATCGCCATCGTGGGGAAGACGAACGGCAACTCACAAGCCTCCCTTGGTGATCTGCAGGAACACGTCTTCGAGGGAGCCTTCCTCCTGCGCAAACGTCAGCACTTGCACGCCCGCTTGCACCAACTTCGTGTTGAGACTCGACAACTCGAACCGGTCGAGGTTGGAGTTCATGTGGAATTCGTTGCCGGACTGCTCGATGTTGAAGAGTCCGGGGGTTTCCTCGAAGATCCGCATCGCGGTAACCGCGCCGTCGAGCACATCGACGCGCACTTCCCGTTCCTGCTTCATGCCATTGAGGATGGAGCGGTATTCGCCCGCGGCCAGCAGCTTTCCGTGTTCGATGATGCCGATCTTGTTGCACATGTCGCCCAACTCGGAGAGGATATGCGACGAGATGAGAATGGTCTTTCCCATGCGCTGCAGGGTTTTCAGGAGTTCGCGCATTTCGATGCGTGCGCGCGGATCGAGACCGCTGGCAGGTTCGTCGAGCAAGAGGACCTTCGGATCGTGGAGGAGCGTCTTGGCAAGGCAGCAGCGCTGTTTCATGCCGCGCGAGAACGCGCTGACAAAATCATCAGCCTTGCCGGTGAGGTCCGTGAGTTCGAGCACGTCGTCGATGATGACTTTGCGCTTCTTGCTCGGGATCTTGTAGGCAGCCCCGAAGAAATCAAGATACTCGCGCAGGCGCATGCCGTCGTAGACGCCGAAGGAATCGGGCATATAGCCAAGGATCTTTTTGATCTCGTAGGGCTTGCGGGTCACGTCGATGCCGTCGATCATGGCCATTCCCGACGTAGGCTCCAGAAGCGTTGAGAGGATGCGGATAGTTGTTGTCTTTCCTGCCCCGTTGGGGCCGATAAATCCAAAAAGATCGCCTTCTTCGATTTCGATATTGAAGTCACAGAGCGCAACGAAGTCGTTGTAGCGTTTCGTCAATGCGACCGTTTCGATTATTGCCATGGTACCCATCCCCTGTTTGTCGTGTCCTTGGGAGCTTCAATTCGTCCGACGGCCCAGTAGTTGCCCCACCTTCCCTGATTCGGGCCGCGGGACGATCCCTCGAAAGTAATCGTGCCGTTCATGCTTTCTTTCGTCGCATCGTAGTAGTCTCGCCAATCGTCTATGCGGTACGTGGTCTGATTGATCGGATTCCCGTATTGCCTGACCGAGCGGCTTCGCGCCCCGGAGGCCGTCTTCATCACGTGATTTTGGGTCCAGTCGGGTTGTGCAGTCGCAGGACGATAGACAATCGAGCTATTGTCCGACTGCCAATACAGGTCGACGTAGACCACCGCGCCCGGGGTATCGACAAAAGGTTGCGGTACGCGCAAATTGAACTCGGTAGGCCGATTCGCGTCGAGAGGCGTCATGTTGTAGAAGGAGCCTCCCTGTGGATAGTACACGCCGCCTCTCCGCGCGCGCTGCATCTGATCCTGGACAATGGGATTGTCGTAACTCTCCGTCAGCGACGT
>JBAZRU010000208.1:9715-10089 GCA_041662805.1 Candidatus Hydrogenedentales bacterium
CTCCACTATCCCGTCGTAGACAACCTCGATATCCGCGAGAATGAGCGCCTGGCGCGACGTGCGCTTCATATCGGCCGCGGGGATCACGCCGCTGAGATCGGCTTGATTGGACCACCCGCAGAACATGGGTGGCATTGCCGTATTCAAGAGTCCGGGGAAATCAGGGTCCGCAAGCACCGTGCGGGTGAGCCGCGGCCGAAGAGACTGCACGTTCTCGCGTGCGGCTCCGCGGTATCCGTATGCAAACATGTTCGGATCCTCTTCCTGCATCGATTGAGGATTCTCGAGCACATCGGGCTTGATGTCTACTTGCCACTCAGGTCCTTTGCCATTGAGGGCGACCAGATTTCCTTTGAAGAATACGGCAGCGGAAT
>JBAZRU010000209.1:0-10088 GCA_041662805.1 Candidatus Hydrogenedentales bacterium
ATAGCCTGCGTAGCCGGTAAAGGCGACCGGAGGTGCATCGGCGAGAAGGGTCACCGGCCAGCACGTCAGCCATTTGGCGCGCGCAACGACACGGTCGCGCGCAGGCCCTCGAAGGAGGTGCGCAAGCCGTTGCTGCACCGCGTGACGAAATTCGTCGAACCCGGCTTCTGCGTTCGACGGATCGAATCCCGCCCGCACCCAATCAAGCGCAAGCTCGCTCCGGCGTTGCGCGTAGATATCGTGTATGGCATCGGACGCGACCGTGATGTCCTCCGCGAATACGCCTTCTTCGTTGAGCAGCGCCGCCGCCTGGCGTCCTGTGGAAGCGCTGCCGCCCCACGAGAACCGTTGCGCGAGCCGCGCGGGAAACGAACGCGCCGCCTCCAGGATCCGGTACAGCGTGCCGACGATGCCCTTCGCGCGCAGCGCCATCTCGCGGCCCAACGCGTAGTTCCAGAGGTGCGGCTCCGCAAACAAGCGGCGGCCCACAATGTCGCAAGTTTCCCGGGCGACGGCCTTGTCGGTCTCGCTGAGCTTCGCGTAAAGGGCATCCAGATCGGGCTTGCGCGCGGTGATGTTCTCGGTCAGTCGTTGCAACGTCTTCGTCAAAAGGCCTATCGCATTGGAGCGCTTGATGCGCCGCGCCTGCTCGCTCGTGAGTTCCGTGCGCAAGAACGCTTCGAGTCGCGAGAAATCGAATTCTTCCGCGTGTTGCGCGTGCCCGGTCAACTTGCGGTCGAGGGAATGCCTTGCGCTCACGCGGAAATAGCCGGACACATCGAAACCCTGCTCCTTGAGCCGCGACGTCCAGTGTTCGCGCACGCCGTCTGCCGTTAGGTCCGCTTTGGTTTCGACGCACACCATCGTGCGTTCGCCCTGCAACGGCCGCAACAGCGACCACGTCGCCTCGTCGAGATACTTCTCGGGGCTGCCGCAGACGAGAATCACGTCGGCCTGTCGCAGTGCTTCAATCACCGTGTCGCGATGTTCGCGCACGACGGTGTCGGAATCCGGCGTGTCGATGATGACCAGGTGTTCCAGCGCGGACCCCGACACGCGATTCCAATTGCTCAGCCCAAGCGAAGTCCCGGGCGGATGATACACCGTTGGCACGGACGTGCACGGGCGATACTCCGAGGTGGCCGCGAGTTGATCGCCGGCCAGCGCATTCAGCAAAGTGGATTTCCCGACGCCCGACCCGCCGACCAACGCAACGACCAGCAGATCGTCCAATCGCGTTTCGCGTTCGCGCAATTCTTGCAGCCGCACGCGCAGTAACGGGGCTTCGTCGCGCAACGGCCTCCACGGGCCATCGTACGCAGCGACCTCTTCCAATCGGGCCAAGATGCCGCTCAGGCTATCCGACATTGTTCGTGCCAACTCCGCAGTTCGTTGATTGGATCGCCTTCAAGCACATCCAAATACTCTTCCAATGAATCCAGTCCGGGCGATAGGAGATGCGCGCGCAACGCGCGGTACAACGCTTCTTGCTGCTCTTTGCGCCAGGGCGACAGAAAGTCAAACAACGCATCTCCGAACTGATATTCGATGACGCGCGCCATGAATTGCTCGACCACCGGACCCACGACGATCATCGTCTCCGCGACGCCGATCCCGCCCGTATGCAGAGAAATGGGCGCGGCAATGGCCGCGGGGGTGACCGCAAGAATTCCGTCGAGCGCTTCGAGTATCCGGCGTTTGCCTTTGTGGTCGCTCCACCAGGCGTCGAGCGTGCGGTACGCGTGTTGGCGAAACTCCTCTGACACATTCTCGGAACTCAGGGTTCGGCGAATGACTTCGGTTGCCGCCGCGTCGACATTCGTGGATTCGAGCGGCGATTCCACCAAGTGCGCCGCGGGTTCCCGCAAGTTGTGGGAAAATGCGATGGCTTCGGCCAGCAACTCGCGCACGATACGTTCGATGGTCTTCGCGTGCGTTGCGTGCAATTCGGCGTCGGTGTTCTCGACTGGATTGGCCTCAAGCCGCGCACGTTTCCGGAAGGCCCCCGTGATCGTGCGCCCCACGACAGTCGCCCCTTGAACCATGAGTTTGCCGCTGGAGCCTATCCAGCGAAAGATCAGGCCCCGCTTTCGCTGCACGTATTCGTGAAACATGCCGCCCACGGCGGAACCGGGAGCGGGATCGTATTTGGAGGCAGCCGCCAAGGTACGTGCGTCGAACTCGTTCAATGCCGAACGCAGAACGGAACCGACCGTCGCGGCATGTTCGAGAAACGCGCTCGCGCGTTCGGTGAGGTGCGCGACCGTGCCCTGGTATACACGCCGCTTGATAGCCGGTACGTCCAGGGATTTCAAATATCCTAGAAGCGTGGTCTCGCCGTCCAGCGCGCAGATGGGCCGATCGAGGTTGTCCGACGCGCTGAAATCGTGGGGAATCGCGAAACACGGCGTGTCGCAGCCGACCAACTGCACGAATTCGGCCAACTGCCGCCGCGCCACTTCGAAATCACGCGCCGGATTCGCCTTGTTCATCACGGGCACGACGACACGTCCCGACGCAATGGCTTGCCGGAAGTAGCCGACGACTCGGTCGTCTTTGTACTTCTCTCCCGTCAATACCGCGACAAGCACGTCGCCCGCGGCCCGAATGTTGTCGGCGACTTCCCAGTGCTCCCGTTCAATCGAGTCCACGTCGGGCGTGTCGAACAACGCCAATCTATCCGGCAACGAGTCTTCGCAAGCAACGAATAGCGTATTGGCAGGCGTCTCGCGTTCGACAACAGATTCGGCATGCTCCAACGCGCGAGGCGCAAATTCCGGCACGAACTTGCCCTCAAGACATTCCCTGGTCCGGCGGGCGTTCGCCGCCAGCAGCGGCCTCGCCGTTGCCGCCGCGGTCGCCATCACGGGGCTAACCGCGCGGCCCAGCAGCAGATTGAAGACCGTCGACTTCCCGGTGTTTGTCCCGCCGGTGATCGCCACGATGAGGCAACTCTCTCCGGCGAGGTGGGGCACGAGCTTATAGGCAAGCAGATTGGTCCAGTCTTCGGTCCCGCCAAACACGGCTTCGTGCAACGGCGCGTCGGACTGCAGCGCTTCGCGAAAACGGCGCAATGACGCATCGAAACCCGAAAGCGCGTCTCCCAATGAAGACACGTCCTCCAATTCGTCGACGCATTCTTTCACGAAGCGCGCCCAATCATGGATTCCACCGTTTGCCGTATGACCCCCACTATGGTCTGCGCAGCCCCGGGAACCGGCTTGCTCAATCGGGGCAGAAAGACCGTCCGCTTCGCGGCCAGCTCCGCGCCGGGGAAATCGCCCTCGGCGTACCCCGGGTAGCCCTCGCTCGGACAAAGCGGACCTCGGTTTCGCGTGAACACATCGAATCCTCTCGCAAAGATCGGAAGCGTGTGCAGGCTGACATACGGCGTCGCCGTCGCGTTGACGCCCGCCTGCTTCAATGCGGCGATGAAGTCCTGGGTAGACACGCCGCCCATGGCGTCCGGCTCGTGGACCACGGGGAAACCGTAGTACCCGCCGCGCTCCGCGCCTTCCGGCACGCGAATAGGCCGTAGCCCCGGAACGTCCGAAAGCCCGGCCTCCACCTCTTCGATGAATGCGCGACGCCCAGCGTTTAGTTCGTCGAGTTTGTCGAGTTGCGCATTGGCTATCCCGACACCAAGCGGATGGGCGCGAAACTTCATGCCCAATCCCAGCGGTTGGTGCTCCTCGTAACGCGTCGTCACGAGGTCCACGCCTTCGATGCGATTGACTTGGCCAAGCAGGCAGGCCCGCTCGAACACGTCCGTGTCGTTCGTCGTCATCACGCCGCCCTCGCCCGCGCTGATGGCCTTGGACCCTTGCAGGCTCCAGCAGCCCGCATCGCCTATGGCCCCGCACATGCGGCCCTTGTATTTCGCGCCGTGCGCGTGGGAACAATCCTCGACAACACGGACCCCGCGCTTCCGCGCAATCGCCATAATCGCGTCCATGTCGCACACGCTTCCCCAAAGGTGCACGGGCACTATGCATGCGGTCTTGGCGGTGATGCGCCGCTCCAAATCGGCGGGGTCCATCAACAGCGTTTCCGGATCGACGTCGCAGAACACGGGCCGTGCGCCCAACAAGACCGCGGGCGCGATGGTGCATATCCACGTGTTGACGGGGCAGATGACCTCATCGCCGGGGCCAACACCCAACCCGAAATAGGCGCTGTAAAGCGACGACGTACCGTTCATCACGGTGATCGAATAGCGTGTCCCGATCCACTCCCGCCACCGCGCCTCGAAGGCGCGGACGACCGGCGTTCCTCCGGACAACTCGTTGCGGCGCGTCATATCCGCAACCAGCGCAACTTCCTCGTCCGTGATTTGCGACCACGTGTCCAGTTCCGGCAATGCTGCTTGCGCCGTCTGCACGAAGGTCCGCACCGGACTGAATGGATCGTAATTGCCCCCTGCCATGCTTCTTGCTCCTCTGACTGGAGAACACACTCGTATTCGGGCCATGATAGCAGGGAAGCACGTATGCTTTCAGGCAACGTGCTTTTCTCCGTCATTCTTGCAGAATGACGGCGGTTTAGTGTAGGACAGCACCCAGGCTTTGCACATTTCTCAAGAGGAAGAGGGGAACGAGTCACCGTATGAAACACGTTATCGTGCTTTTCGCGTTATTCGCCGCCAGTGTTGCGTTGGCGCAGGAGTTTCAAGATATCATGCCCGGAGCCGATCTGAGCGGCTGGAAAGCCGTCAGTGGCGAATGGGCCGTCAAAGACGGGGTGCTCACGGGCCGCGCAAAGGCCGGGGTAGACGCCATTCTTATCAGCGAGCGGGAATATGCCGACGCGACGGTCGAGATGGATATTCTAGCCGCAAGCCCTTTTCTTGCAGGTGTTTACATTCGCAGCCACGCGTTGCCGAAACTCCCCCTGGCGGAAGGCGCTGACCCTGCCGCCGCTCCGAAAGAGATCCAGGGATGCGAGGTGACGTTAGAGCCAAGCAGCGGGTCCACGACCTCGTCGATTAGCGGCCTTTCGATCACGTACAAGCCAAAAGCCGATGTCTGGGGCACGCTGACTCTTACGGCAGAAAAGGACGCGGTAACAGTCTCGTTCGCCCACGATGGCAGTAAGGGCGTCAGTGCGCCGTCCACGCCCTACGTGAAGGGCAACATCGCTTTGGTCGTGCGTGAGAGGCAAGACGGACAGCCTTCCGAACTGAAGTTTCGCAACATCAAAGTGAAAGATCTTGGCCGCCTTGGAAAATGGCGCCCCCTGTTCGACGGCAAGAGCTTGGACGGCTGGGTTGAGTGGGGCCAGGAAAAATGGTCCGTCGAAGACGGCGCGATCTATGGCCGCAGCGGCGAGAAGAAATCTGAAGGCTACATGGCAACGAAAGAAACCTGGAAAGACTTCCATGTGCGCGGTACATTCAAAATGTTTGGCGAAGGCAACTTCGGGCTCTTCTATCACTCGACCATCAAATACGACGACAAGCAGTATCCAGTGATTTCCGGTGTCCAGGGCGAAGTCGCCCCCGCCGACCCCAAGCAAGGCAACGCCAGTCCCAGCGGCTGGGTGTACGAAAGCTACAAGCGCGGTTGGCTCGTGGAACCCGACATGAAGAGCTATGCCGCGTTCGCGCTCAAACCCGGCGACTGGAACGAAATCGAGATCAAATCGGAGGGAAGCCACGTCCGGACGTGGATCAACGGCATCCCCGTCGTCGATTGGACTGATCCCGCCCCAAATCTCACGGAGGGCGCCTTTGCCCTCCAGCTTCACACGGGTGGCGTCGATGGAATTGCATGGAAGGACCTTTTCGTAGAAGATTGAGCGCCGATTGTGCCGATCGTGCGCGAATTGAGGTTAACCGTCCATACAAGGAACACGTCGATGAAAAGCGAGCAGTCCGGGCCAACCGTATATCAACTCAAGATCACTCTGGACGGCATTACGCCTCCCATCTGGCGTCGTGTGCTCGTGACGAGCGATTCCTCGCTTGCGGAGCTACACGACATTATCCAGGCCGTTATGGGGTGGGACAATTCCCACCTGCACGTGTTTACCATCGGCAAGAAATCCTACGGCCCTTCCGATGACGCAGATGAATGCGAATGGATGGACGAGCTGGAATTTAGCCTCGACGACGCGCTCCCCAAAGGCAGGAATCGCGCGGAGTACATCTACGATTTGGGAGACACTTGGGTTCACACCGTCGAAGTCGAGAAGCGGCTTCCCATCGACGAGGACAAGGAATACCCGTTGTGCATCGACGGGGCCAGGGCCTGCCCTCCCGAAGACTGCGGCGGTGTCGGCGGATACGCAAGAGCCGTGGCTGCAATGTCGAATCCGGACTCGCCGGAGCACAGCAATCTCACCGAGTGGCTGGGCGACTGGGACCCCGAGCGCTTCAGCATCGAAGAGGCCAACGAATCGCTGGCGGAGTGCCTTATCCCCGATTTTGAGGAAGACGGCGAATTGGAGGATTCCGCGCCGTTTACGGAAGAAACGGCGTTTCGTCTCCTGTACTGGATACGGGACGAAGCCAAGGGCACGTTCACGGGCAAGAAGCTCGAGTCGATTCTTGAGGAGGTCGAATCGATGTCGCTCGATACGCTCGCTCCACGCGCGGCGGAGGTGATGACACGCCGGCCGGAAGAACTCGCGCAGATGTTAGGTACCGCCGCGTTTGCCTCCGAAGACCCAGAAGAGGCCATACAGTTGGCTAACGACTCCCTGCAAATCGATCCGCAGAATTCCGATGCTTTGCTGGTATTGGCTTCGATGGAAGAAAGCGTCAAGAAGCGGCTTCCAAAGCTGCGCAAGGCATTCGACACAGCCGAGAAGCGCCTGGCGGCGAGTCCGTTCGCAACGAATAAGGACGACGACTTGGCGTCGGTGTTTGTCCTTCCCTACTTGCGCGCGGCCATTGTCTATCTGACCAGCCTTATGGAGTCCGGCGACAAGGAAGGCGCGGCGCAGTGCATTCGGCGTGCACTTGATAACGATCCCAAAGATGTCCAGCACACCCGCGCCAAGATTCTCCAGTCTTGTCTAATTGCGAAGGAACTCGACTTGGCGCGCATGGTGCTCTCTTCGTACCTCCCCGACGATGCGTGCGAATACGACGAACTGCTCTGGGGGCGAATCCTCGAACGATACCTGTCCGGGGATCTCGGCGGCGCGTGCGATACCCTGAAGCTTGCGCGCGAACGCAATCCATTCGCGGAGTTCTACTACACGGACGCCGACGAGGACGAAGATCTTTCGCCCGAGGAAGAGGAACTGGATTTCGAGGCGGAGCGCTTCTTCTCCAGTATGGGGTACGCATGGGAAGCGCATCCCCTGGCATTGGCGTGGCTGCGTGCCGAATGTGCTCGCTCCTGATGCGCTGCGTGAAGTAGATGGTTCGTTTCCGCGATGGAGAGCCCGAGCATGTCCGAGGCGTATAGCGAACTGATCGCACGTGCCTGCGACCTCGCAAGGCGCGCCGCAAATCCACGCAAAGGGACAGTCACGCTCTCCCCTGAAGTGAAAGCGCTGCTGGAATCGATCGGCGGCGCGCAAGCGGACTCCGTCGATACACCGGACCTTTGGGCCGAAGATGAACGGCCCATTTCCGCCAGGCCGCCGGTTGGCCCAACGCTTGGCTCTACTCCTGTTGTCGACCCGGCGACGGCCGCCACGCTCGAAGAACTGGCGGCCATCGTAAGCCAATGTGCGAAATGCGGCTTGTGCGCAGGCCGCAAGCAGACCGTGTTCAGCGACGGAAGCCCGCGCGCCGAGATAATCTTCGTCGGCGAAGCGCCCGGCGCGGAAGAGGATCGGCGCGGCGTCCCCTTCGTCGGCGCGGCGGGCCAGCTTCTCACGGACATCATCGTGAAGGGCATGAAGCTCCGGCGCGAAGACGTCTACATCTGCAACGTAATCAAGTGCCGCCCGCCCGAGAATCGCGATCCCCTTCCGGAAGAAAAGCAGAAGTGCGAGCCATATCTGATTCGCCAACTTGAACTGCTGCAACCGAAGGCGATCTGCGCCTTGGGTCGGCACGCCGCGCAAACGCTTCTACGGACGGAAGATTCTACCGGCAAGCTTCGCGGCAAATGGCACCTCTACCACGGCATCCCCCTTCGCGTGACCTACCATCCCGCGTACCTGCTCAGAAATCCTGCCGACAAGCGCAAGACCTGGGATGACATCCAAGAGGTGATGAAGCTGTTGCGCGGCGAGGTAACGTTCCCTCCGCCCGTCGACCCGCCGCCCCAACAGGATTCCATCGATCCGCCGCCGCGACACGAATCCGGCGAACTTTGGTAAACTGGGGCCATGCGCGCCCCCTATCCGACATATCCGCCCATCCGATGGCACAACTCGCTCATCGTTCGTGTCATCGCGCTGTGCATCATTCTGGTTCTGTGCCTGTTTGGGTCGGTCTCCCTGGTAACGGTGCACTACTTCAATCAAGTTACCGCCGATATGGAAGCACAAACGTTGGCTATGGCGGGCGATGTGCGACTGTGGATGGACGAGAACCCGGAGCAAGACCCGGACCCCGAGAATATGAAGAGCACGCTCCGCAAGTACGGAGACGTCAATGTCGACATCAGGCCGGCGGAAGGCGACACCCAGATGAAGCACGTGGTGTCCCAATACATGGAAGGCGGCTATCTGGTGACCGCCTACTATATTGCCCATCCCGGCGGTAAACAGCTGAAGATCACTGCTCAGTTTCCTATCAAGCCGCAAACGGAGATTCTGCGCGCGTTCAAAAATCGCTACATTCTCGCCCTGACCTCGGGGTTCCTTATCACGTTGGTGCTCATGGTGTGGTTCATCGCGAGAACCCTCAGGCCCCTGCGGGAGCTGTCCAATTCCTGCGCCCAAATCAGCGAGGGCAACTTCGTGCCGGTCGAGGCAAAGAATGTCTCCGGAGAAATCCGAAACCTGGAGCAGACGTTCAACCGGATGGTCTCCGCGTTGCGGGAGAAGGAAATCGTCGAGACCAACCTGCGGCAGGCGCAACGGCTTTCGGCCTTGGGCTCGCTGGCCGCGGGAATCGCGCACGACGTGCGTAATCCGCTCAACGCGATCAAGCTATTGTCGAGCCACGTGCTCGATTCCATGAATAGCGATTCGAATGCCTCCCCGGCCGTTAAGCACGTTCAGACCATTCGCGCGGAAGTGGATCGTCTAGACGAAATCGTGGGGGGGTTCTTGGCCCTTGCAAAGGAGCGCGAACTGCAACCGGAAGAAGTGCGAATCGACGCGCTCCTGGACGATTGTCTTCGGCTTGTGCGACAAGACGCAGAGTCTCGAGGCGTCAAGCTGACCGCCGAATTGCGCGCGGGCGACACGCGTCTTTGTCTCGACCCTAAACAGTGTACGCGCGCCGTGCTGAACCTGCTCATCAACGCCCTCGAAATCTGTCCGCAAGGAGGGCGCGTGCGTTTGTTTTCGCGCATCACGGAAACGCACTGCCAAATCGAAGTCCGCGACGACGGCCCCGGCATGACGAAAGAAGTGGCCGAGCGCGCGTTCGATCCGTATTTCACCACCAAACCAACCGGCACCGGCCTTGGTCTGTCCATCACACGTGGAATCATTGAGGAACATGGCGGAGCGATCGAGCTCTCCTGCACGCCCGGACAAGGGTGTCAGGCGCTTATTTCGCTGCCGCTTCAATCGAATACTCCGCTGACTGCATCAAAGGCGCAACAACCATGAAGTCGAGAATTCTCATTGCCGAAGACGACGAAACGCAACGCCTCATCCTCGTGGATATCCTCACGGCTTCCGGCTACGCCGTCACGGGCGTCGCTTCGGCCAAGGAAGCCCTATCGGCGCTGCGCAACGAAACCTACAACGTCCTTCTGACGGATCTGCGCATGCCGGAAATGGACGGCGTCGAATTGCTTCGCCAAGCCAAGCGAATCCGGCCCGATCTAGACGTTGTCGTTATGACGGCGTATGCGACCGTCAAGACCGCCGTCTCCGCGATGAAAGAAGGCGCCAGCGACTATCTGGCAAAACCCTTCGACAAGGATGAGCTGCTTCTCGTTGTCGAGCGCACCCTCGAGCGGGGCAATCTCCGCCGGGAAAACACGCAGCTTCGCGAACTTGTCGCG
>JBAZRU010000210.1:0-4171 GCA_041662805.1 Candidatus Hydrogenedentales bacterium
GGATTGACCCGCCCAGGAGGGGCACCACACCACGTTGACGTCCGTAAGGTATTCCGGCATTAGGGCCGGCCCGCTGAAGATCATCGCCGTTCCCAACGTTCCGTTGCACTTGAAGGTCTGCCGCGGCGGGAGTTTGTCCTTGCTCTCGCCCGCATACATGAACATCACCAACCCAAGTTGCTTCAGGTTGTTCTGGCAACCTGCGCGCCGTGCCGCTTCCCTTGCCCGCGCCAAAGCGGGCAGAAGGATGGCCGCCAGAATTCCGATGATGGCAATCACAACCAGTAACTCAATAAGGGTAAACCCCCGTCGCTTCATGGTGAATCTCTCCTGCTCAGTGCGAGCTTTGCGGCCTTTCTTCTGAACCGCGCTGGATTTCTTGATGCGTAAACGATTCAAAAAACTATACTTACGCTTCCTTTCGGAGCAAGGGACGCTGAGCGCTCCATGCAAACGTAACGATTTCTAATGGAACCCACTGATTTTTATAGAGGCCTTGCGTTAAGCATGCAAAACTTAAGGTATATTACACAACTAACGGACGCTTGTCAAGGCGAATGGGTTGTGTAGTGAATCGACCGCGAGTCGAGGGCAACGCTTTGGGTGAGGCGGCCGTGCGGCGGCTGACTCTTAAAGCGTGAGCCCCAGGAGTCCTGCGAGGAGGATGTACAGGAATGAGCCGAAGATGTTTCCTACCAGAAGCGAGAGGGGAAGGCGGACAAGATCGAACCATTCGAAGTCATAGAGCTTGAACAAAATCATAGCCACGAAGATAAAACCTACAAACGGGACATAGGTGACCAGCGCGATCCCCAAAGCCACGGGGAGGATTACGATGAGGTTCGCCATCAGGGTTTCGTTGGGGGTGCGGTTCGCCCACGTCAAATACATGAAGATGCCGATGTAACAAGCGACGAACTTCGTGAATATTCCGATGGCCACGAGCGCCCAACCGTGGGCCTCGGTAGCCACGGCGGTTGCGGAGGCTTCAAGTTCTCCTTGGGCTGCGCCGTCACCCGAGGGAACGGCATCGGGAGACGGGACTTCAAAGCCCATGGTGAGCCAGTAGTAGAGTCCCAGCGCGATGACGACGACTGCCCCGGCGATAGCCACCTTATGCATGAAGTGTTCATCGGGAATGAGGCGCTCGTACCACGGAGTCTCGCCTTCGAGAATGACAACCCGTTGCTCCGGCGGAATGGGTTCTACGGCAGCGGCATCGATTCGGATGCTCTCGACCGGCTCGATGAATCCGGTAATCGATTGGTCCCCTTTGTTTACTGCCTGGTTGCTGCAAATGTGGCAGACGATACCCTCGGAAGTCCGATAGCGATCCCAGTCGCCGCGAAATGTCCGCCCGCACCGCGCACACTGGTTTCCCGAAACCTGCCTGACCGCAGGCTGGTGCGGGGCGGAAAATTCGGACACAGGGGCACTTTCCGGAGCGGGGGGCGCGCTGCTTGGGGAGGGTGCGACATCGCCGCCGACGGGCCGCGCGTTCTTGAGGCTAACGGTAAGTGGTTGTCCGCAGCCGGGGCACGGATTCGTCATGCCTATGGCGAACTCGGAAACAACCAAGCGGCGACCACATGCGCACGTTACTTCGAGATCCACGATTGCCCCTCTGTATGAAGACACGCTTCAGTAGGAATTCTACCGCGCTGTGCCATGACACACAAGCATCGGCAGGCGCGCGGCGTCCGCAAGGCAACGCAATCCGTTAGTTGCG
Source organism: Candidatus Hydrogenedentales bacterium (assembly GCA_041662805.1). GTDB lineage: Bacteria > Hydrogenedentota > Hydrogenedentia > Hydrogenedentales > SLHB01 > JAIBAQ01. Next base: position 1,730 of record JBAZRU010000210.1, read on the forward strand.
GGGTTTTGCGTGCGTGTGCTACGCTCCTTGGGTTATGACCGTGGGCAACTTGCGCCTTTTCTTAGGCGTAACGTTTTACATGTTTCCGCGTTTCGGAGGATATTTGTAGCATGCTTCATTTGATGCAAGACATGATGCGCCGCAAGAAGCGCATAATTTTGGGCATTTTTCTCGTTCCGATCATCGTCACCTTCATCTACTGGGGTGGATCGGCGGGAAGCGGGTCGAACAGCAACCGGTCCAGCGGCAAGACCGATGCTATTGCCACGGTTGAAGGCACGCCCATTTCCGCGGAACAGTTTCGAGACGCGTTGCGTCAAGAGCAGACGCGCCGCCGCCAGTATGGCAGCGAAGTGACGTTGCAGGATCTGCTGTCCGATGGAACCGTGCCGCGAGTTATCGAAGGATTGGTTAGCAACGTGTTGATCTCCAACGAAGTCGAACAAGGTGACTTCGTTTTCGCCAAGGACTTCATTCAAAAGCAGATGCAGGAATGGCCCGAGTTTCGCGACGCAAACGGCAATTTCGATGCAAAACTTTGGAATGAAACCGTTGGGCGCACGGACATCAATTGGAATGGCTGGTATGCCATGGTGCAGCAGCAGCTTGGCCGCCAGCTTCTGGTCGAGCGCATGCAAGCGGGCGCCCGTGTATCCGAAGCGGAGATCAAAAAACAGTTCGAGCAGGAACAGACGTCGCTCGATATACGCTATGCAACCGTAAGCCCCAAGATTGCGCCGACCGAGGAACAGATCGCGAAGCAGTATGAAGAGAACGCGCAACAGTATGCGCTTCCCGAGGTGCGGCACGCGGAATTCGTCTCCATCACGACGATGCCTCCCAAACCGGCCTTGGCCGATGAATTGCTCCAGCGCGCGCGCGCCGGCGAAGATTTCGCCAAGCTTGCCTCCGAGAATAGTGAAGGCCCCGATAAAGATCGCGGTGGCGACATCGGTTGGATCACGGACACACTGACGACGCCGCAGCATCGCAAGGGGCTCTTTGCCCTCAAAGTCGGCGACGTGAGCGAAGTCGTCGATGCGCCCGGCGGCTATGCCATCTACAAAGTCGAAGAGGAGCGCACAAGCGAAGTGGCTGGCGCGCGCGATGTTCGCGCCCGCGAGATTCTGCTGCGCCCCAAGATGACGGACGAAGAGAAGGCCGCGCAGGAAGCGAAGGCCACTCAGTTGGCCGCGAAAGCCAAAGAGACGGGCGACCTTGCGGCGGCGGCAAAGGAGCTTGGCCTGGAAGTCAAGACTTCGGGTCCATTCAGCATCGATTCGCTGAACATCGAGAACGTGCCGTTGGAAGACACGCGCATGTTCCGCACAGGCATGGCCAAGTACGCCGTGAACGAACTGTCCGAAATAGTCCCCGCGCAGCGCAACATCTACGTCGGCAAGATTACGCAAGTGGACCCCGCGATTCCGCAGCCGCTGGAGAACGTCCGCGAAGATGTCGTGAAGGATGCGACGGCGGCAATCCGTCGGTCGGAAGAGTTCCAAAAGCAGACCATGGAAGCCGTGAAGAGCGTTGCCGAGAAGGTGAAGTCAGTCGGCGAAATTCCGACCGCGTTCCCCGATCTGGAAGTCGAGATTAAGACGCTTAACGGGTTCAAGGTTCAAAGCTACGACTTTCGTTCCGGTCCTTTGTGGAATCCGCGCGAGGTGTATGCGGCGCTTGGCGAGAAGGAGCCGGGCGCGTTTGTGGGTCCAGTTGCCGACATGGTCGGCGGTGCGTATTTCCTCGAACTCATCTCCAAGACCCCGGCCAGCGAAGACGCCTGGACGAACGAGTATCCCAAGGAGCGCGAGCGGCTGTCGCAGATGCTCTTGCAGGCCGAGCAACGCAAACGCATCGAAGACTATCTCCGCTATATGCGCGACCAGCACCCCTACGAGATCGACCAAACGGTCCTTGCTCGCGTGTTGGGAGCGGATGCACCTCAAGAGCCTGAACAGCCCGCCGATGGCAGCGCACCGGCTCCGGACGCGTCGGCCCCGGCTGCTACCGAAGCAGCTCCGGCAGCAGGCGAAGCAGCGGCGGAAGCGCCCGCTGCAACGGCAGAGACCCCGGCAACTCCGGCGCCCGCGCCAGCGCCTGAGGCTCCCGCAGTTCCGGCACCCGCTGCACCAGCCCAATAGGCCTAATCTTTGACGACAAGACTTGGGGCCTTCGGCAGATGCTGCCGAAGGCCCCAAGTTTCATTTTAAGGCGGGCACTTGCTCTTCTATTTTGATGCCAAGCGCCGCTTGATGAAATAGACGATGATAAGACCGGCAGCAAGTCCGTTGGTGAAGCCCATGATTCCGCCGACAAGCACGGATCGCTGGATCATGATCCACGCCCAAGTCGTGTTTGTCGAACTAATCAGAAGCATCAGCGGACACGACCCCGCAGTGATGGCGCCCACCGGAACCCCAAGCAGCGCACCGCCGAATG
>JBAZRU010000210.1:4181-10059 GCA_041662805.1 Candidatus Hydrogenedentales bacterium
TAGCCTTTCCAGCCAGGCGCAGGCCGAAGTGAGTTGCGGCGGCGGCAAGAAGCGCCCCAACGCCCAAGCCAAGCATATTGCCCAGAATCAGGCGCACGAAATAGACGGCGCGGAAAGTCTGGTCAGCCGGGGGTTCCAGCGGGGGAACGCCCCACGTCGCTACAACTACGATGGTCAAGACGTACGGCGGCATCAATCCGAAGAACAGGCCGGCTATGGCCGCCCACATGAGGATCTTCTCGTGGAGTTCTTTCGGGGCGACACTTGGCTTCATGACGTCGTCTCCTCCCTCTTAGTGCGATTTAGTCTCTTGTTGCAGAAGATCGACACCTGTTGGGCGATGAAGAAATACGCGCTCGCCAGCAAGATCATAATCGCGAGATAGGATTTGTGGGAAGGGAAAAACGGCCCCCAGCCGCGGTGGATTGAGAATGCGACATTGACGTTTGCCTCGGCAGGAGTCACAAGTCTGGCAATAACAATCAGCGCCATCAGAGTCGCGGAGGACTTCCACCATAGACCTTGCGGCATTCCGAGACGCCATGTGCCATACAGCCCGATCAGCAGGGCCCCGATATGCGTGAAACAGGAAGTCGGCATGAACTTCGCCCCGGCCGCGAGGTCCATGAGCCAAAGCGGTGTCCCCATGCACAGGAGCAATGCTCCAACCCCGTTCATGGTCGCGGAAGATACGACAAGTCCTATACCGACCAAGACCGCGCCGAAATGACACGCCCACAAAAGGTTCTCCGCATGGCCGTGCGCAAGGTGATACGTCGCATGCACGGCATAACAGCCCAGAGCCGCGATTCCAAGTCGTTTCAAGATGTGTGCCTCATGGAGAGGGCCCCTCATCTGCTTTCCTGCGCGCTCGTGTCAAGCAGGATGCCCGGCCACAAGCGCCAAGCAGCGGTTGTGGCCGGGACTGCCTAAGGTCGGCTATACGGCCTACTCCTTGGGCGGACCATACGGTGCACGGGTTACGCGCTTGGGTCCATCCACCCAAGCCGGGGCGCCGTAGAGTCCGGCCTTGCTGGCGTCGATCGGCACGAATCCCAATTGCTTGATCGCGGGAGAGTCCGCCCGTAGACGGAAGTCGCGCGCCCAGGGATTTTCGAACAGCGGGTCCGCAACGATGGAATGCTCGTCTTGCCCAAGCGCCTGCCACTCGGCCAACGACTTCCCTTTGAAGTTCACTTCCGGCTTCGATACATCCCAGTAGCAGTTGAAGTCGTTGCGGAAGTTGTTGTTGGTCCAGTTGCTTCCGAGCAACCTTCCGTTGTCGATAAGGACGATATTCCGCTCGAAGAAGAACGAGAGGTGCTCCTCCTCGCGCGAACGGATGATCTCGTCTTCGGCGGCAAACGCGAAGATGTTGTTGCGCACGCGATTCTCTTTTCCGTAGTGCTGATGGAATCCGCCGGATTTCGTGTCATGGACGAGGTTGCCTTCCAGCAGCATGTCGGAACTGCCCTCGTCCGTGTACAACCCCCAGCCGCCATACGCATACGAATATACGTCGTGGATGTGGTTGCCACGCTCGATGGACCCTGTCGAGATTCCGAGCGAGTAGATGCCGCCCATGTCGCTCAGCAGATACTTGCCGAGGTTGTGGATGTGGTTGTATTCGATGATGTTGTGGTTTGCGGAGCTTGGTTCATACCCCCACGACCATCCCAACGAAACGCCCGTGTAGTAGAGATCGCTGATTTCATTGTGCGAGACGCGATTGTACGAACAACGCCCAACCCACACGCCCACCGCCGCGGGGTGAATTTTGCCGCCGTCGTGAATCCAGTTGTTGTCGACGACGTTGTGAACGGCCGCTTCGGCGTCGGATGCAGGGCTTGCGCCTTCACCAATGCGCACGCCGCCCGCGCCCATGTCGACAATGTGGTTACGTTGAACCAGGTTGTTTTGGCAGCCAGCATGCAGCCAAATCCCATAGTTGGCGATATGCGCGATTTCACAAGTGTCGATGGCGCAGAACCGCGCACCGAACGCGTCGATCGCGCCCGAGACAGGGAAGGCCGCCTGAAAGTCGCGCAATCCCTCGGCGGGAATCGTGAACTCCGTGTGGTTGAAGGCGATACCTTGGAGCGTTACAAACTCCACGTACTTTCCTTCCGCGGCTTTTCCGTCGAACTTCACGAGGTTCGAGGCGCGCGGGGCAACGAATTCCACCGTCTCCGGCGTTTCGCCCTCGCGGGGCATGTACGACAAGACGCCGCTCTTCCGGTCGAGATACCATTCGCCCGGCGCGTCAAGCCCTTCGCGAATGTTTTCGACGATGTAGCGTTGCTTGGGTCCCCAATACTCGTAGTCCCAATTCGCTGCCTGCTTGAACGTGACGATATGATTCTCGTCGTCGATGGACGCGATGCGGTTTTGGGCCACGTCCCAGGACAAATACACAATGAGATTCGCGTCGTCGAGGTTTTCCCAATGCTGAATGTCGCCCTCGTTGAACATGAACGCCACCTTGGAGCGGTCGGTTGCGGCGCCCGTCGTAGCGTCCTTCAATTCCGGCGCTTTGCCTGCCGTGCGGAAGAACCCGTCGTTCGGCGTGCGTGCGCGCCCACGATAATCGTTGTTGGCCCACAGCGCGCTGAAATACCACTTGCCCTCGGCGACTTCTGGCAACTGCACAGTCCACAGGTTGCCATCTTGCTTCCAGCCGGTGATTACCGACCCGCCGCTGATAACAGGCGTCTCGCCGGGATACGCCGCATACGTGATGGGCGTCGCGCGCGTGCCGGAATCGTCCGGCGTGAACGTAATCGGTTCGGTTGTGCGATACACTCCGCCGCGCAACAGCACCGTCACAGGCCCTGGCAGCGGCCCCTTTGTCTTCATCGCGCGAATCGCGTCACGCGCCGCGGCAATACTCGCGAATGGCCCATCGTAGCTACCGGTATTGGGCGCCGCGAGCGTTCCAGACCATGCATCATTGCCGTTCGTAGCGACGTACAGCGTAAGCGCGGCGTCCTGCGCATACGCCTGCGATAATGCCATCGCTACAAACGCGACGGCTGAAACTATATGCCGAAATCTCATGGTATCCCCTTTCGTGAAGTGAGCGATGTTTCCCGCTCCCGATTAACCCTACGCAAGGTATGAGCTGGAGTCAATGAGGTGAAGAGGCGAGGAGAACACAGTCTGCGTGCGCTTACTCGAGTATTGGACCATAGGGCGCGGGTGACCGCGGATTTCGGAACAGGCGAAGAGGCGCTTTCGGCGAACGCGCCCTACCTAGAGCGCCGTACCCTAGAACGCCCTACGCGAAAGCGCCTTGACGGTTGGGGATGAAGGCTCATCGCGCCTTCTCGATAGCGCGCGCCAAGGCTTTCGGATCTTGCGAGCCGATGATATATGGGTGCTTTTCCATATCCAGAAACACGCCTTCGTTGCCACGCATGTTGAAAAAGGTCGTGGTTCGTCCGTCGAACTTTCCGAAGCGTATCCCCCAGCCGCCCGCGTCGCGCAGGGGACGGTAGGTAACCGGGCTGTGGACGCGGACTTGGTCAAGCGGGATGTGCTGCCAGTAGTACGGAATGAGCAGGCCAAACCGGACATAGACCTCATGCTTGCGAACGACGGTCCGCATCGCGCAGAAGTTTAGCGTCAGCAGGATGGTAAACACGATCAACCCCACGGCAAGCGGCAACGGGATGGCTTCCTGGCTCGCCTCTGTGAGAACAGCCGCCAACCCAATGGTCCCGACTGTCGTGGTTACGATAAGGCCGATTATCCAGCCCGTAATCATCTGCTTCTCTTCATAGAACACTGTTTCCATCGCCACAACCTCCCTAATGCTACCAGGGCTACAACGATTGGATGCTCTACGGGGCGATTTCGTGTAGTTTCTGCAGCGCCGCCAACGACTCGCGATGGATTGCGGCTGCCACGTCTGAACCACCGGAGTTCTCTTCGCCGTACTGCGGGTCATCGGTCCGGCCGTAGGCGTAGGGCGGCTTCGTATCCCATTGGGTCTTGGGGATGATATAGCCGATCTCGTCGTTGGCCAGATTGAAGATCATATTAACCTTGCCGCGCATTTCCTTGCGCAACGGCGGCACCTCCACGGGCTCGCCGGGATAGTCGGCGCCTTCGGGCGATTCGATGCCTCCCTCGGCAATCTCGGGATAGAGCTCGCCGGGGATCGTCAGGATCTCGAGGTCGCCGATGCGGATGGCATTCACCTCGGTGCGCGCCTTGCCCCAGAACCAGCCGGGATGCACGAGGCCCAACATGATGGCGTAGCCATACAGGCCCTCGAGCGGGGCGAACATCGTCTTGGCGACCACGGCCACTTTGGGCTTCTCCACCTTGATCGCCTTCTCGCTCTTGAGCGTATTCACGACCACGACGGCCAGATTGTCGCCAAGGGCCTCGGCCTTCTCGAAGGACCCCTTGTCGAACTTCTGTATGCCATCCCGATGGGGCACCGTCGTGTGCAGTTGCGTCATCAGTCCGCCTACCATGCCCTGGAAATAGAGGCACTTGCCGCCCAGGCCGTCCACGCCGCCCGGATTGCTTACCCCCATCTCGACGCTCTCTCTCAGGAAGTGGGCGAAGTCGGACGTCAGCAGCGAGTTGTCGGAGCCGAGCGTTTCAACGTGGTTTCCCCACGACACCATCGTGCCGATGGTCTCGTCGGTCCCTTGCTTCACGAAACGCGCGCAACAGACCTTCAGGTCGTACACGATGGGCTGGCGGCTATCGTCCACAAAGCCTTCCGGCTTGATCTCTTCCTCGGCCAGGATCATATCCGCGGGTTCAAGATTGCGTACGGCCTCCTCGACCGCCTCTTTGCAGGACTTCTGCACGAATTCCATGTAGGCGTAGTCGAACTTGGGCCGCAACGGCGAGTAGCTCCAGATCCCCATGGTATCGGGTGCTTCGTGATTGTGCAGGCACGAGAACACAACGTGATCGACCCCCAGGCTTGGGTCGATGGACTTGCGAATCTTAATGTACTTCTCCGCGAATATGCCGATGCTGTCGAGGGTGACCATCGCCACGGTCACGCCATTGTTGCGAAACGCGATGGCCCGCGCCCACAGGCTGTCGTGCACACCCTTGGCAGGGCGATTATTCGAAAACCCCGCCATCCACACGAGATCCATCTTCCCGTTGCCGTTCGTGTCCTGCCACGTATCGCCCTTCTTTTCGTCGTAGCGACCGTCGTTGTCGAAATCGGTCCACGTGTCGTACGTGCTTAGGTCGGGCGTAATGTTGCGCGTGGCCACGCCGACCTCGAGCGTTCCCGGCGTTGCGGTGTCGCCGGATGCGGGTTTCGCAATATCGAGCCGATAGCTCCGGTACGGACCCTTGATGCGATAGCCGAAACAGCCCCCGACACACAACAGAATTAGGACTACCCCGGTGATGATTTTGTGACTCTTAATGAAATCCATGTTGCTGAAACCTCCAGAAGAGGAAGACTATCCCACTGCGCCCGGCAAAGCAATTCCGCGCGAAAATCGCGGTGCGAAAAGAACGATGCCTCCGTCTAGGTTATGATTGCAGAAAACGCCTTCTTCGCCGCCGAAAGCGTCCTATCAATCTCGCTAGCGCCGTGCGCCGAACTCATGAACATGGCTTCGAACTGCGAGGGGGCCAAGTACACGCCGTTCTCAAGCATGGTCCAGAAGAAGGTGGCGTAGCGCTGTGTGTCGGAAGTGGTTGCTTCCGCATAGTTGCGCACGGGTCCATCGTTGAAGAACATGCACGCCATCGAACCCACACGGGTCTGGAGCACAGGAACACCCGCTTCGCGCGCCAACGCGCCAAGCCCATCGCACAGCGTCTTGAGCGACTGCTCGATCGTCTCGACGACGCCTGGTGAAGCCAGGACGTCCAGCGTGGCCAATCC